>JANMHX010000374.1:0-2535 GCA_031375485.1 Gemmatimonadota bacterium
CAAATCGTCCGCCCACGGCGGCGGCCGCGTTCCGGTACGCGGCCAGCACCCCGGGGAAGTCCCCCGACCGGGTCGCACTCGGCCATACCATGTACAGAACCGGCTCGGCCCCGGCCTCTCTGATCACCGGACCAAAGCGCCCGGTCCAAGTGGCCAGGTTGGCTTGGTTCTCAGGGAGTGATGAAGGGCCCTGCTGCATGACGACGAACTCCCACCGGCTCTGGGCCAGGATTTTTCCCGCCGTGCCTTCGTTCCAATGGTCCTCGAGCGCATAGTCGGGGAAGGCGACGCTGGCCGTCGCGATCGAGGTGTCACCCGCCAACCGGGCCACGGCGGCGACCATCCCGGGCAAGTCGTTGAAGTAGGTCAGGGAGTTCCCGATGAACAAGACTCGAGTCTTGCCGTCGGGAAAATTCGGGGTGGTCGGACCGCTCTGCCCCAGGCACCCGGCCGTGAGCGCGAACAGCAACCCAACCGTCGGGCGGATTCGGAGATTCATGCCGACGAATGTCACTCCTTTGATCGGGAAAGTCCGGTGCGCCGGTCGGAGCCGCTGCGGGCCGGGGCGGAGTGGTGTCAGGGGAGGGCCCGGTCGCCGGTAGCACTGATTCGGGGGACCGAACCCGCCGTCATGGACCAAAGCGGGGGGCCCTCTTGGGTTGCGCGGCGGGTGACTTAGCGACCTCGTTTCCCGATCCGATAACTCTTTGATTTGTAAGGGGATAGAGTCCAGGGTCGGCGAGGCACGGGCATTGCTCTTGATTGGGACGAACCCTCAACCGAAAGCCACCACTTTGCCGAAGCCAGCGCGACCCTCCGGGCCCAATGCGATTTCAGGTGATCGAATGGTCCTCGGGAGTCGGTTCGGGCGACGGTTGTTGTTGCTGTTCATCGGTTCCGCGCTGGTGCCGACTTTGCTGGTGGCGGTGCTGTCGTTTCAAAGTGTTCGGGGCCAGCTGGCCACCCAAAGTGAAGACCGGCTCCACGCCACGGCCAACTCCATTCAGCGGGTCGTGTATGACCGGTTGGAAGCGATCGACGGGGATCTCCGCCGGAGCGGCCCGCGGTTACTGCAATGCATGGCGACCCCTGCCAGCGCGGACTGCGCCGACGAGGTGGCGTACCCGTTCCTCGCCGCGGCGTTGTTCGACCCCGTCTCCGGGAACCTCAGGCCCCTGGTCGGCGACCTCGCCGGCACCACCGCCGCGCTGCCGTTCCCCGAAATCGAAACCGGGCACAGTGTGGTCGTCAGCGATCTGGTCGGCGGCAAGCCACGCTTGATTCTGTTGCACCACCTGGCCACCGCCGAAGGCCCGGGCCCGATCCTGATCGGGCAACTCAATCCGGAATATCTCTGGACCGCCGCCGATGCCGACGTCCTCCCGGAGTCGATCCTCTTTGCCTGGGTCGATCCGGTGGCGGGCGTTTTGGCGGGGAAGGGCGAATCGCCCCGGCTCGACACCGATGTCACCGAGCAAATCCGGTCCTCGGCCAGCGGGGGGCTCGAGTGGTCGAACGGCCGGGAGTCGTTTCTCGGCGCGTATCGGTCGTTTCCGTCCAGCCGCCGGATCGGCCTGCCGGCCTGGCGGGTGATCGCAAGCGAAGCGAATAGCCGAGTGTTGGCACCGATGGCTGATTTCACCCGGCTCTTCCCGCTGCTGTTGTTGTTGGGCGTCGTGACGGTGGCGGGGTTCGCGTTGAGCCAGATTCGCCGGAGCTTGGTGCCGTTGATGGTGCTTCAGCGCGGTACCCGGCGGGTCAGCGGGGAGGATTTCGACACCCGGGTGGAGGTGACGAGCGGCGACGAGTTCGAGGAACTGGCCACGTCGTTCAATGCGATGGCCGGCCAGCTTGGGCGCCAGTTCCGGCTGGTGACCACGGCCGCCGCCATCGACCGGGCGGTGCTGTCCTCCGTCGATCGGGCCACGATCGTTGAAACGGCGCTCAAGCGGTTGCCGGAACTCGCGCCGTGCGAGGCGGTCGGGATTGCGTTGCTCGCGGGGACCGACGGCGAGGCCGCCGGACTCGGGTGGTGGGCCAACGGGACGGGCCACGTCGAACCCGCCGCGCAGCCGATCGTCTTTACGCCGGCCGATCTGTCCGCGCTCCGGGCCCGGGACGAACAACTGGCGTACCGGCCGGACCGGGCGGTCCCGAAGTTCGTCGGCGACATCATTCGGGGCGGGAGCGGAACGATCCACGTGATCCCGCTCCGGTTTGGGCCGATCCTGTTCGGGGCTTTGGCGGTTCGCTTCGGCTCCACCAGCGACTCGGCCGGCTTGACTCAGATCGGCCGGCTGGCGGACCATGTGGCCGTGGCGCTCAGCAATGCCCGGATGGTGGAGCGAGTCCGGTTCCTGGCGTCGTACGACGAACTGACCGGCCTCCCGAACCGGATGCTCTACAAGGAGCGGCTCACCCAGGCCCTGCACCGGGCGGCCCGGAGCCGCCGGCACGTCGCGGTCTGTTTCCTCGACCTCGATCACTTCTCCTCTATTAATGACACACTGGGCCACGACTTGGGCGACCAATTGA
>JANMHX010000379.1:0-5768 GCA_031375485.1 Gemmatimonadota bacterium
TCCCCGGTTTCGTTTCGGGGTCTTCCCGCCGAAGAAGTAGTAGATGTGGCCGTCCTGACTGGCCGCCACGATGTTGAAGAACGGGACGTGCACGTCCTTGACGATGCCTTCGAATTCCGCCATCGACTTGGCCCCGCCCATCCTCCACCACTGATCCCAGGCATTGGGATCGTCGAGCCCGGCCACCCGGACCGCGAGCGCGGTCGTGGCGTCCTCGCTGAACACCGGACCGTGGATCGACTCCTTCACGAGCAAGGTATCGGACCGGACCGCGCCGCCGGCCCCCTTCACCGAGATCAACTCGGTCCGGGTGACGAACGGCTGCTCGGCGCCGTCGTAGCGGTAGCCGGCCCCCTGTTTGACCAGCCGGTAGACATCGACGCCGTCTTGGGTGTTGACGGTGTGGGACCATCCCACGAAATCGTTGAACCCAATGGCCGGCGTCGGCATCCCGACGAGCGTCGTGCCGTAGAAATTCCGGTCGGGTGTCACCAGATGCGACTCGAAGAACAGGTAGAGGTCTTTCCACGGGAGATGGGGGTTCCCGAGGAGCAACGCGTTCCCAGTGGCCGATCGTTTGGGGCTGATGGCCCACATGTTCGAACCCGGCGGAGCGTCGTTGTTCATGGTGCCGGGCAGGTCCGCTTGGCCGAAGAACATGAACAAGAAGTGGATCACCCGCTGCCCGTGGGCCAAGGCGTCCTGGGCGGTGACCGGCAGCACGACTTTGACACTGTCGACGATCCGGTCCGGGTGCTGCTCGGCGTACTGATTGAAGCCGGCGGCGAAGGCCTCGAGATTGGCCCGGTAGGCCGGCGTCAGCTGCTGATACCACGCCGCGGCGCGGCCGGGGATCCCCATGGTCCGGACGAATCGGTCGGTCCGGAGGTTGGCCTCGCCCCAATACTCGGAGGCCCGCCCCCTGGCTTCGCCGTACAGTTTGAGGACCAGGTTCCCGTGAGCGGCCGCCTGGGCATAGCCGAAGGCCTTGAAGGCCTCGACATCGGTGGGGGCGTAGATGTGCGGCACGCCCCAGGTGTCCCAGAGAATCTCAGTCTTGGTCGGGGCCGACGAGCCGGTACAACCGGCCGTGAGGATCAGGGCAGCGAGAAGGCGCTTCATGGTTACTCGGTCCATTGGTGATTGCGGAACTGGTCGCGGAGCACCTTCTTGTCGAACTTGCCGACGCTGGTCTTCGGAACCGACTCGATGAAGACCACGTCGTTCGGGAGCCACCAGGTCGCGAACCGGTCTTTGATGGTGGCGATGATGTCGCCGGCGGTGAGCGTGATGCCGGGCTTTGGGACCACGCACGCCAGGGGCCGCTCCTCCCACTTCGGGTGATAGATCCCGACCACGGCGGCCTCGAGGACGCCGGGATGCATCATGATGGCGTTCTCGAGCTCGACGCTCGAAATCCACTCGCCGCCGCTCTTGACGACATCTTTGGTCCGGTCGATGAGCTGGAGATACCCTTCCGCGTCGATGGTGGACACGTCGCCGGTCCGGAACCAGCCATCCTGAAAACACTCGGGGCTCCGGGGGTCATTGTGATAGCCCTTCACGATCCAGGGACCCCGAATCTGGAGCTCGCCGAACGCGACACCGTCCCAGGGCAGCTCCTTCCCTTCCTCGTTGACGATTCGGACTTCGACAAAGGGGGCCGGCGTTCCCTGCTTCAACCGATACTTGAGCTCTTCCTCCGGGGGCAGATTCTGGAGATGCGGCTTGATGACGCCGAGACTGCCGAGCGGGGTGGTCTCCGTCATGCCCCAGGCATGGGTGATCCAGACCCCGAAGTCATTCCGGAACCCGAGCATCAGGGACCGAGGGCAGGCCGATCCACCGACGGCAATACTCCGGAGGGACGAGACGTCATGCTGATCGCGATTGGCCTTGAGATACTGGTACAGGGCGTTGATGATCGTCGGGACGCCGCCGATGAACGTCACCCCTTCGCTCTCGATCAGCTCCGCGACGTCCTGGGGCTGAAGGAACGGACCGGGCCAGACCATTTTGGCGCCGGTCATCACGCCCGCGTACGGCAGGCCCCAGGCGTTGGCATGGAACAGCGGCACGATGGCCAGAATGGCGTCGGCGGCCCGGAGGTCCATCATATCGGCGCCGACCTGCACCATCGTGTGGAGCACGATCGCCCGGTGGGAGTACACCACGCCCTTGGGGTTGCCGGTGGTGCCCGAGGTATAGCACATGGCGGCGGCCGAGTTTTCGTCGATGACCGGGTAGCCCTGGGCCGGCTCCGCCTCGGCCAGCAACTTCTCGTAGTCGAGGCCGATGGCCGGGTCGACCGGCTTGCCGTCGTCCGGAATCACGATGACGTGTTCGATGGTGCTGAGTTGGGGCCGGATCTTCTGGAAAAGGGGGAGCAACGAGGCGTCCACGCAGACGACTTTGTCGGCGGCGTGGTTGGCGATGTAGATCAGCTGATCGGGGAACAACCGAACATTCAGGGTATGAATGACGGCCCCCATACACGGCACGGCGAAGTAGATCTCGAAATGGCGGTAGGAATTCCACGCAAAAGTCGCCACCCGATCGCCGGGCTTGACCCCGAGCTTGGCCAACGCGGTTCGGAGCCGGTCCACCCGGTCGACATACTCCTTGTAGGTATACCGGTGCATGCCGGCCGGGGTCCGGCTGACGATCTCTCGACGGCCGTGCAGTCTGCGGGCGCGCTCGAGCATCGTCGTCAGATTGAGTTGCCAATCCATCATCAAGCCGTCCATGGGGCGTTCCTATTGTTTGGCGTAGGCTTCGGCATCGCGGAGCATCCGGTCGAGCACGGCCCGGTCGAGGAGCCGCCCGCGAAGCATCACGGTTTGAATGGCCTTCACGTTGTGGATATCGGCGAGCGGGTCAGCGCTGAGCAACACCATGCTCGCGACCTTGCCCGGCTCGATCGTACCGATATCCGGCTTCTTCATGGCCAACGCGGCATTCCGGGTGGCGGCCTGCAGCGCGCCCTCGGCGGTCAATCCCATCTCGACCAACAGCGCCAGCTCATGGTGCAGACTGAACCCCGGCACCAACGGCATGACCGTGGCATCGGTGCCCGCCACGAATTTGGCCCGGGCCTCCACCAGCGCCCGGAAGGTCCGGAGGGTGTTCGTCCATCGGGCCCGGCCCAGCGCCAGGTCAGCGGCCGTCGGGTTGGCAAGCGGCGGCTCGCCGTCTTCGAACTCCCGTGCCGCCTTCGGGACGAACCGGAGCTCGGGAAGATCGCGCGTCTTCGGCTCGTTCTTCAACACCTGAGTCTGGACGACGAAGAGGGTCGGGTCGAACCAGACGTCCTTGGCCGCGGCGCCTTTGGCAAACGCCAAGGCCGTGGTCCAGTCGAAGCTCGCGTCGGCCGAGTCGACGACGGCGTAGCGGTAGGCCACGTAGGGCCAGATCCGGAACCGGGTCTTGGCTGTGTCGAGATACTTCGTCATGGAGGCCATGAGCCAGGACCCGAGCGCCGGTCCCCGACTCGAGTTGGCGAGGCCAATGCCCCAATCGTGTTCGATCGTGCGCTGGCCGGAGTCGATGGCTTCTTGGGGGCGGACGCTGTCGGGCACATGCCCCGCCACCACGAGGCCCCGCTGCCGGGCCTGGTCCAGGATGGCGAAGTAGGCGGCCCGGGGCGTCGATGAATGGACCTTGATCAGGTCGACACCGATCTCCGCCAGCGAATCCACGGCCCGCCGGGCCACCGCGGGGGTGGGCACGGCCAGCCGCCCTTTGGGCCACGCCTTCGTGGCAATCGGACTGTCCAGGATGGGCCCGGCGATCAGCATGTCAGGCCCGAGCATCCGCCCCGCCCGGACTTCCTGGCGGACGTAGCCGATCTCCTTGAGATCGCCGCCGACCTCCCGAATCGTCGTGACTCCGTTGGCGAGGAACAGCGGCATCGCCCGCTCGCGATAGACGCCGAGATGTACGTGCATGTCCCAGAGCCCGGGGATCAGATACATCCCCTTGCCGTCGATCTTGGTGGCCGGGGTCCCAACCTTAAGCTTTCCGGTGCGCCCGACGGCCACGATCCGGTCGCCGTCGACGGCCACGCTCATCCCGGGCTGGGCCGGCGTGTCGGTGCCGTCGATCAGGGTCACGTTCTCGATCAGGACCGCGACCGGGGGCCCGTCCGGGCCGCCACACGCTCCAAGCAGGCCCGCGAGGACCCAGATCGCGGTGCGTCGACGGCTGACCTCGGCTCCCGCGCTCATTGGGGCCGGTCGAACGTCCCGACCGGCTTGGTGTCGCGCCGATACATCTCGGGCACGAGCCAGTAGGTGTCGCCGTATTTTCGAGTCGACGGCCAGATTTCGTCCAATGAGTTGGCGTCGTACAACGTGCCGGCCTTCATCACGTACTGAATGTTGGCCGTGTTCCGGATATCGTCGAGCGGATTGGCATTCAAGATCATCAGATCGGCCAGCTTGCCGACCGAGATCGACCCGAGATCGTCCTCGAGCCCGAGGAAGATGGCGCCATGCATGCTGGCCACTTCGAGCGCGGTCATGTTCCCGGTGGCTTTGGCCGCCATCCAGACGTCCCAGTGGCTGCCCAGCCCCGGTTGCTGCCCATGAGAGCCCACCGCCGAGTACCCGCCGGCCGCGATGATGTCGGCGATCTGCTGCGCTTGGATGCCCATCGAATAGTCGGTTTCCGGGCGCTTGATGAACCGGCGGGTGTGGGGAATCAACTGACGCCACGGGGTCCACTTCTGCTGTTTGGCATCGAGCCAGATCGGGCTTTCTTGCCAGAAATACTCTTCGTTCCAGCCGCCGAAGCCGCTGACCAGCGGCGTATGGGAGTAGACCGACCGGGTCTTGCCCATGAAGGTGGTGAAATCCCGATAGAGCGGCGACTGCACGGTGACGTGTTCGAAGCCGGTGTGCCCGTCCATGGCCATGCCGACTTTGTGATTGAGATCCGCGCTGCCTTCAGAGGTAACCCGAAGGCCCAACTCGCGGGCGGCATCGACCGCCCACTGGCGCTGTTGACGGGTGGGCTGGAGGTACTGTTTGAGCAGCATGGCTCCCCACGACATCCGCCGTTTGACCTCCGTGACCGCAATGTCCCGGCTCGTGACCTCGTTGGTGCCCGGTGAATCACCAGCGGTCAACGCCTCGGCCACGCTGAAGACCCGGGGCCCGATGGTTTCGCCCGCCTCGATCAACTCGGCCGTCGGAAACGCCGCCGTCGAGGAAGTGGAGGGATCGCTCGTCGTGGTCACACCGTAGGCCAAATAGATGGCTGATTCGAAGTCGTGCCGCGGCATCATCCCAACATGTTCGCGGTGATGATGGGCGTGCATGTCGACCCATCCGGGAATGATGGTCTTGCCCGACAGGTTGACGATCCGATCGGCGCCCTTGGTGCTGCAGGAGCCGACACAGGTGATCCGGCCCGCCTTGATCAGGATGGTGCCGTTCGGAATGACCCGTTTGTTCTCGAGGGTCACGATCCGAGCGCCGGTGAGCGCGATGGTGCCGGGTGGAATGGCCCGCGGACTCGTGAGTGTGATGGTAACCGAGTCGGTTTTGCCGGTGGTGACATCGTGGGAAAAGAACCGGTTGGCGCTGGCAAAATCGACGGCGCCGGCGTGCCGCCATCGTGGATAGAGCCCGCCCACCGTCGAGAGCGGCACCGCGGTGAACGATCCGCCGGTCTTGGCAATCAACGGGACTTGATCGCCGGCGCCACCGAGGGGCAGCGGCGCGAGATAGATGTTGTTGCCCTGATTGAAGGCGATCCACTTGCCG
>JANMHX010000388.1:0-22063 GCA_031375485.1 Gemmatimonadota bacterium
GCTCGCGATTACCAAATGGATTGCCGAGGCCCACGGCGGCTCGATTGTGGTCCAAAGCCGCCCTGGCAGAGGCACCGTGTTTACCGTATCATTGCCGAGGTCGTTGTCGTCCGTCGTGTCATCAACCAGCTAATCGTTCTGTCATCGTTTTGTCATCTCGCGGTCAGCCGAGTGCAACCCGGCCCTGCTTGATTGTGATGCGTAACCGTTGACTCCTTTATCGGAGGCGCCTGGATGTTCGAAAACTTGATTGAGTCGAAGCCCCAGAAGCAGCGAACCCTTGGCCAAACGATTACCTCGGCGGTCCTTCACGTCGTGGTGATCTATGGCGCCCTGCAGGCCACCTCGGGCGCGGCGGAAACGCTCAAGGAAATCCTTCAGGACACCACGATGGTGTTCTTGAAGCCGCCCGAACCACCCCCGCCGCCACCGCCGACGACGCCGCCCCCGGACGCGATCGTGACCCAGAATCCGCCGCCGATGGGATTCCAAACGGTCATGCCGCCGACGGAAATTCCGAAGGACATTCCGCCCGTCAATCTGAACGAGCGGTTCGACGCCAAGGATTTCAGCGGCAAAGGCGTCGAGGGCGGTGTGGCGGCCGGGATCGTCGGCGGCACCGGACCGGTGTCGACGACGGAGACGTTCCTGGAAGCCGAAGTGGATGATCCGGTGTCGCCGATCAACTTCCAGAAGCCCCGGTATCCGCCGGTGCTCCAGCAGGCCGGTATTGCCGGCAGCGTCGACGTCCAGTATGTGGTTGGCATCGATGGAAGAGCCGAGCGGGAGTCGTTCCGGATCCTCCGGAGCACGAACAAGGCGTTCGAAGAACCGGCTCGGGAAGCCATCCTGGCCTCGACCTTCAAGCCGGCCAAGATCAAGGGATCGCCGGTCCGTCAGCTAGTGCAGCAGCGGGTGTCGTTCACGATTGGGTCCTGACGGCGATACGGGATCGCCTCAATCACTTTGCAGCTAAACCTCACGAGTAAGGAGTCGCAAGATGGGCATTGATATTCTGGTTCTCTATGAGCACGCGAACACCTTCGCCCGTTTCATCGTGTGGCTGTTGTTGGGCATGTCGTTCTTCTCGCTGACCATCGCGATCGGCAAGTTGATCAAGATCAGCAAGAGCACCGCCGCCACCCGGAAATTCGCCCCCCAGTTCTCGCGAGCCATTCAGGAAGAGCAGCTCGACCAGGCCATCGCTCTCGCTGAAAAGAATCAGGGCAGCCACGTCGCCAAGGTGTTGGGCGGCGCGTTGACCGAGGTCAAGCCCCTCCTCCGCGACCGGGCGACCATCACCGCCGCCGACATCAATTCGGCCGAGCGCGCCGTGGAGCGGCAGATGTTGATCACCCTGGCCGACTTCAAGCGCGGCACCGGCATCTTGGCGACCGTCGGATCGACCGGCCCCTTCGTCGGACTGCTCGGCACCACCATGGGTATCGTCACCGCCTTTAACGCCATGTCGGCCGGCGGCGCGTCGGGCGGCTTGGCGGGCATCGCCGGCGGTATTTCCGAGGCCCTGATCACCACGGCGCTCGGGCTCCTCGTCGCGATCCCGGCGGTGTGGTTCTACAACTACTTCACCACCAAGATCGAGAACCTGACGGTCGAAATGACCTACAGCTCGAAGGAACTGATCGACTACCTCATCAAGAGCGTCGGCAGTGAATTTGGCCGCTCCATCTTCACCAAGGAGTTCCAGGCCCAGAAGGCGGTGAGCGGCAGTGGCCACATCAGCTAATAACCAGCTGGCGGGTCAGAGCTCGGTCAGCTCGGAGCCCAACGTCATTCCGATGATCGACATCATGCTGGTGTTGTTGATCATCTTCATGATCGTGACGCCCCTGATCTCGAACGGGTTCCAGGCCACGATGCCGCAAGGCGTCAACCTGGATGCCCGGCCCGAGGGCGAGGGCGAGGTGGTGCTGGGTATCGACCAAGCGGGTCAGTATTTCCTGAACGGCAATCTGATCCCTGCTGATGTCTTACCCGACCAACTCAAGGCCATTTACGCGGCGCGCCCGGAAGACAAGATCCTCTACTTCCGCGCCCACAATGACCTCAAGTTCGACAAGGTCCAGGATGCGGTGGAGATCGCCCGCCGGGCCGGGGTTCGCGTGATGGCGGCCATTACGG
Organism: Gemmatimonadota bacterium; assembly: GCA_031375485.1. GTDB lineage: Bacteria > Gemmatimonadota > Gemmatimonadetes > Gemmatimonadales > GWC2-71-9 > SHZU01. The sequence goes on from JANMHX010000388.1 coordinate 2,143, forward strand.
AGATCGAGCAAACCGGCGGCATCTTTGGGGCCGTCGACAAAACCAAGAAGAAGTAAGGAGCACTGCCATGGGAATGTCAGTTGGAGGCGGTCATGGTGGCGTGAGCTCGGAGCCGAACGTCATTCCGATGATCGACATCATGTTGGTGCTCTTGATCATCTTCATGATTTCGCAGCCGCTGTCGCGGATGGCGATCGACGTTCAGGTTCCGCCGCTCGAAACGGCGCCGTCGTCGGGGCCGTCGTCCCAGATCGTGCTGAATATTCTGGAGGATGGCAACTATGAGATCAACGGCCAGCCGGTGCCGCCCGGCCAGCTCGATACTCAGATTCACGCCATCTACGACAACCGGCCGGCCAAGCTGATTTTCATCAAGGCCATGGCCAGCCGAACGTATCAGGACTGGATCAAGGCGTCCGATATCGTTCGGGGGGCCGGGGTCCAAGTCATCGGGTTCACGCCGAAGGGCTGAGCCGGCCGGTGTCCGGGGTCAGGAGGGCGGGCGGAAGCCCGCCCTCTCTGTTTTCCCCGTCCGAATCTTTTTCCGGGGCTTGGACGTCTCCTTGAACGATGGCTAGCCCGATCAGCGACCCCCGCCCGATCCGCGCCCCGCCGATCGGGCTTGGCCTTCCGAAGCCTCGTCGCTCCGGGTGGAACGCGGCGCTGGCGTTCCTGATTCATGCCGGGCTCCTGGCACTGCTGATTCGAGTGGCGCCGCTGCGGAACCTGGACTACGAGCCCAACGAGGGCGAGGCTGGCCGACGAGCCGGCGGTGGTGGCGGCGGTGGCGGGTCGGTTCGGATGGTGGCTTTGCCGGCGATGGCACAATCCCCGGCGCCGAAGGCCGTGGTGCCGCCTCCGCCTCCGAAGGCGGTCCCGCCGGTCGCCCCACCGATCGAAGTCCCAAACCCAAGTCCGGTGCCCGACACCGTGCCAACGCGCCCGGACGCCGGCGCCGTTTCCGGCTCCGGGACCGGAGCCGGCACCGGTACCGGGACCGGCACTGGCACAGGAACCGGGTCAGGGAAGGGCTCTGGCGACGGGACGGGAACTGGTGCGGGTAAGGGGCCAGGTGGCGGGGAGGGGGGCAACGCCCGACCCCCCGAACCCCGCCAGCTGATCCTTCCCCCCGCTGAGATTCCGAAGGCGTTACGGGGCGTGACGATTGCAGTTACCTTCTGGGTCGGTCCCGAGGGGCGGGTTGAGGACATCCGCCTTTCGCCCGAACCCACCGATCGCGGGTTCGCCAAGAAGCTCGAAGACGTCATGCGGAATTACCGATTCAGACCGGCCCGGGGGCCCGATGGGCTCCCGATCGCCGGGACCATCACGGTTGAGTTGACCTTCTAGTTCGGATCCCAATGTCGATATTCGCCCGGAAGCCCATCACCGTCGAACGGGACCGCGGCATGAAGCGGGTCCTCGGTGTCGGCGACCTCGTCATGCTGTCCATCGGCGCCGTCATCGGCGCCGGAATCTTTGCCTCGCTCGGCACCGCAGCGGCCGGGGAGGTGGCGGCCGACGGGACCATCATCCGGGCCGGCGCCGGGCCCGCGTTGATCATCTCGTTTCTGCTCCTCGGGGTGGTCTGCGGGCTGGCGGCGCTCTGCTACGCGGAATTGGCGTCGATGATCCCGACGTCGGGCTCCGCCTACGCCTACACCTACGCGACGATGGGCGAGTTCCTGGCCTGGATCATCGGGTGGGACCTGATTCTGGAGTATGCCATCGGCAACGTGGCCGTGGCGGTGGCGTGGAGCGGGTACTTCAGCTCACTGTTGAGCGCCTTTGGAATCGAACTACCGGGTTGGCTCTCTCACGGGTACTTCCAAGTCAAGATGGCCGCCGATCCGGCCCTCCGTTCGCTCATGGACACGGCTCCCCACATCGGCGGGATGCCGATTCTCCTCAATCTGCCCGCGTTTGTCATTGTGGGCTTGGTGACCGCGCTCCTCTGTGTCGGCGTCAAGGAGAGCACCCGGGCCAACAACATCATGGTCGTCATCAAGCTGGCGGTGCTCACGCTGTTCGTCGTGGTGGGCACGATCCACATCGACCCCGCCAACTATGTCCCGTTTGCCCCGAACGGATTCCGGGGCATTCACCAGGGCGCGGCGATCGTCTTCTTTGCCTATATCGGGTTCGATGCCATCTCGACTGCCGCGGAAGAAACCAAGAACCCGCAGCGGAATCTCCCTCGCGGGATCTTGATCGGGCTCGCGGTCTGTACCCTGATCTATATGGTGGTCGGCGCTGTTGCCACCGGCTTGGTGCCGTATCTCCAGCTTCGCTCGGCCGACCCGCTGGCCCACGCACTCGAGTTGGCGGGCTTGAAGACGGCCAGCTGGATCGTGTCGCTCGGAGCCGTGGTCTCGATGACGGCGGTGCTGTTGGTGTTCCAATACGGCCAGCCCCGAATCTTCTTTGCCATGGCCCGCGATGGCTTGATGCCCAAGTGGGCGGCGAAACTCCATCCCAAGTACCGGACGCCGCATGTCACCACCATCGTCACCGGCGTCTTCGTCGCGGTCGGGGCCCTGATCGCCGAGGAGAACACGATCTATGATCTGACGAACATCGGCACGCTGGCGGCGTTTGCCCTGGTCTGCGTCGGCGTGCTGGTGCTTCGGATCAGAGAACCGAATCGGGAACGGCCCTTCCGGGTCCCCTTTGTGTGGCTGGTAACCTTGGGCGGAGCGGGGGCCTGTTTGTTCGTCATGAAAGGCCTTCCCGTCCGGGCCTGGCAGATGTTCGGTGTCTGGCTGGTCATCGGCTTGGCGCTCTACTTCATGTACGGGTACCGGCACAGCGTCGTGAGAACCGGCAAGCGGGTCGAGGTCGACGAGCTCGACGGCGCCCATTGATTCGGGGCGCGGCTATTTGACGCCCGTGACGAGCCTCGGAGGGGGTCCGGTTCGATGAAGCGACTGCAAGTGTCCGAGGGCGACGGCGTGCTGGTCACCTTCGACCCCAACGTCTGTATCCACTCGGCGATGTGTCTGAGGGCGCTCCCCGCCGTGTTCGATGTTTCGGAGAAGCGGTGGATTCGCCCCGAGTTGGCGTCCGCCGACGAGGTCGTGGCGGCGGTCGCCAAGTGCCCCTCCGGCGCGCTCCAAGTGGTCCGGGCCGGCGAGGCTCGGGCTCCCGCCTCGGCGCCGTCGCTCTCGGTCCCCGAGATCACCGCTCGGCCGAACGGACCCCTGGTGGTTCGGGGGTCGGTCCGAGTGGTCAAGGAAAGCGGCGAGGTGGTTGCCAAGGAAAGCGGCGCGCTGTGCCGGTGCGGCGCGACCGGGACGGCGCCGTTTTGCGACGGGAGTCACAACCGGATCGGATTTCGATCGCCGTCCTAGCGGGCCAGCCGGGGGCCTCCGAGGAGGGGGTCGAGCGGCGCCGAACTCGGAGCGAACGGCGGGCCGATCAGGCTGATCACCCGGGGTTGCAACGGGCCACCCTGGCCCACCAGCCCCCCGGTAAATCCGACCGGAACCGCCGCCGCCGATCCGAATAGCTCGGCCAATTGGTTGACCAGCTGAGCCAGCGCGGCGGCCGCTTGGTCGAGGATTCCAACGGCCACGGTGTCGCCGAGGGCCGCGGCGCTCACCACGATTCGGGACAAGCCGGCCACTTCCCGAGTACTCGCAATCGTGGACCAACCGACCAAGTCTCGGAATGTTGCCGAGCCGGTGGCCTCGAGGAAGGTGGTCAGAAGCATCGTGGCGGGCCCTCGTCCATCGTGGGCCAATCCCGCGGCCCTGAGAGCGTGCTGGCCGATCCAATAGCCGCCTCCTTCATCGCCCATCTGCCATCCGTACCCGCCCTGCCGGACTGGAACACCGCCGGGCGCCCGGCCGATCGCCACGCTCCCGGTACCGGCCACCAGCACCAAACCCACCTCGATCCCTAACGCCTCCAACGCCAGCGCCACGTCGCTCACCACCACGACCCGGTCCGCGATCCGCTCCCGGGTCACGGCGATTCGAAGCTCTTCGGCGTCGGTCGTCCGGCCGGCGCCGGCGGCCCCGATCACCACCGCATCGGCCCGGAGGAGTCGCGTCTCGGCGAGGGCGCCCCGCAGCAGGCCGGCGACGATGGTGGCGGAGGCAAGGGCCCGTCCCGGGCGGACGGCCGCGCCGGGCCCGATGACATGGCAGAGCCGCTCATCTCCCTTGGTGATCGCGACGCTGGTCTTGGTGCCGCCGACATCGGCGGTGATCACGATCATCGTGCCCTCCCGGAAAGCGGCCGGGGCATGGAACCGCTCGGCGAAAAAAACGGGGAGCCGGCAGGGCCCCCCGTCAACCGATGCGTGGACCGGTTGAAACTAGGCGTTGAAACTCGTGCCGCAGCCGCAGCCGCCGGTGGCGTTCGGATTCTCGAACGTGAACCCCGACCCCTGCATCGACGAGACGTAGTCGATCTTGACGCCGTTCAAATAGGGAAGGCTGAAGCCGTCGACAAAGAGCTTGATGCCCTCGGCGTCGTAGATCAGGTCATCGTCCGCGGGCCCCTCCTCGACATTCAGGCTGTACTTGAATCCCGAGCATCCGCCGGGCATCACGCTGACCCGAAGCCCGCCCTGCTCGGCCGTAACCTTCTCAGCCTCCATGAACTTGAGGACCTCTTCGGCGGCCTTGGTCGTTAAGTGAATGGTGACCCCATCCAGTTGAGTGCGCTCGGTGGTGCTCACGATGACCTCCCGGTACGTGGTAATTCCAACTAGGAAGGTAGGAAATAGCTCCCGCCCTGTCAACGAGCGCCAGGTTCGAGGATCTCGACGGCCAAGTTCGCCACCAGGGGCCGCAACGGCGCCAGCCGGGCGTTCTCCCGGGTTGGGTTCACCCGGTTGGTCAGCAAGACGACTACGAGGTCTCGACTCGGATCCAGCCAGATCGAGGTTCCGGTAAACCCGGTGTGCCCAAAGCTCTCGGCTGACACCCGGGTGCCCGCGCTGTTCCCGGGCGCCGGGGTGTCCCAGCCGAGCGCCCGACTCGAGCCGGCCACCACGTCCTGTCTCGTGGTGAACTCGCGGACGACGGCTTCGCTGATCCGGGGTGCGGTTCGGACGGCGGAGCCTCGGCCGCTCCGTTGGCCGAGCAACCACTCCCCGAAGCCCATCAGGTCCTCCGCCGTACTGAACAACCCCGCGTGTCCGGAGCGCCCGCCGAGGAAGGCAGCGTTTTCGTCGTGAACCTCGCCGCGGATGAGCCGCCCGCGCCACGGATCGTTCTCGGTCGGGGCAATGCGTTTGACCCAGCGGTGGGGCGGCAGGAAGCGGCTCGATGTCATCCCGAGAGGATCCGCCACCTTGGATGCGAAGAGTCGGTCGATCGGCTGTCCGAAGGCTCGTTCGACGATTTGGGTCAAGATGATTGCGCCGAGGTCGGAATACACCATCCGAGTCCCCGGCAGGGTATCGAGCGGGGTACTGAGGACCAGGGCAATCGCGGCCGTTGGGTTCGGGGCATCCCGCCACAGCGGGCGGTGGGCCGGCAGTCCGCTGGAATGGGTGAGGAGGTGGCGGATGGTAACGCCGGACTTGGCCGTCCCGGCGAAGTCCGGCAGATACCGGCTCACCGAATCGTCGAGCCGGAAGAGCCCCTGGTCGACGGCCATCATCGTGAGCGTGGTCAGGGCAATGACCTTGGTGAGCGAGGCCAGGTCATAGACCGTCCGTCCGGTGACCGGCCTGGATTCTTCGAAACCGATCTGTCCGGTCGCGTGGAGAAATCGCTGTCCCCGAATCGAGACGGCCACCACCGCGCCCGGCGCCGCGCCGTGCTGCACCGCCGAGTCGACCGCCCGGGAGAGCGCTTCGAAGCGACAAGGGACGGCGCCGCAGCTGGGCGCGGGTGTGAGATGGCTCCGGCAAGCGGCGAGGGCCAAGGCCGCCGCCGCCCCGATCCACCTAACGAATCGTGTTGGCATGGAACCGAGTCGTAGCGGGGAGGATCAGTCCGTCGCCGATTCGGTATCGCGGGGGCAGGTCGATTGGGAGCCGGCCGGTAATCGCGGCGCCCGACAGGGCGTTCGCCACGGCCTCTTCGGTGGCGGGGTTGGCCGTCCAGGCCAAGAGATACGCCGCGGGACTCGGCGCCTGCCCGAGCAGATAGGGCGACCCGAAGGATACCACCACGGTGGGCTGCGCCCGCGCGGTGGTCTCGATCAGTTCGCCTAACGCCGCCGGCATCGCGATCGTGCCGGCACCCGAGGCCACTCGCACCGCGACCGCGAACACGGCGGTTTCCGCTCCGGCCAGTACCGTACGGGCGGAGTCGTAACTGGCCGGCCCGCTGGTGGGATAGAGCCGAAAGCTCCCGGTCCGGTAGGCCCGCCGGGTGAGCCGCCGCGGGAGGGCGGTAGTCCAATCGGGGTCGCCATAGGTCACGACGGACAGGTCGGTCGCACCGCTTCGAATCTTGGCGACCACCCCACCGCTGTCGCGCACCAAAACCAGCGAGCGGGTGGTGATCGACCGGGCGGTGTCCATGAAGGCCTGTTGGGCCACGACGGTGCCGACCCGATCGAGCGACACGGTCCGCCGCTTGAACAGGCCGAGCCGCTCTTTCAGCGTGAGGACCTTGAGGACGGACTCGGCCAACCGCGCCCGCGGAATCCGCCCCGTGGTGACGGCGGCGGTCATCGCGTCGATGGCTTCCCGGGGGTTGGCCGGCATCAGGAGCAAGTCCGTGCCGGCCTCGAAGGCCCGGACTGCCGCTTCGCCGCCGCCGTACCGATTCACCAGAGCACCCATGTCGAGCGCGTCGGTCACGACGAGTCCCTTGAAGCCGAGGGAATCACGAAGGACGCCGGTGAGCACCGCGGGGGAGAGCGTCGCGGGGCGGGTCGAGTCCGGGTCGAACCCCGGGAGGGCGAGATGGGCGGACATGATGGCGTCGACGCCGGCGCGGACGGCCGCCCGAAAGGGCACTAATTCGACCGAGTTGAGGCGGGACCAGTCGCCCCGGACGAAGGCGAGCGCCAAGTGCGAATCGGTGTCGGTGTCGCCGTGACCGGGGAAGTGCTTCACGGTCGCCAGCATCCCGGTCGACTTGGTCCCACGGACGGCTGCGGCCACCAACCGGGCCACGGCCGCGGGGTCGCTCCCAAAGGAGCGGGTGTTGATGATCGGGTTGGCCGGGTTGTTGTTGATGTCCGCCACCGGCGCAAAGTTGAGATGAACCCCCAACGCCCGGCCCTCGAGCCCGGTGATCCGTCCGAGTTGATAGGCGTCCTCCTCCCGCCCGGTTGCCCCTATCCCCATATTGGTGGGGAAGGCCGTGGCTCCGGGAAATCGGTAGGCGGCGCCGCTTTCGAGATCGGCCGCAATGAGGAGCGGTAGCCGGGACCGGTGTTGGAGGAAGTTGAGCTTGGCCGCCACGTCGACCGGAGCACCGATGGAGATGATGATGCCCCCGACGTGCAGTGAGTCGATCCAGCCCCGGGCTTGCGCCAGCCCCTCCGCGTCGAACCCGACGTAGTTGCCGAGCAGCCAGGGCATGACCAATTGCGCCACTTGGTCTTTGAGCGGCATCCGCTTGATCCGGGCCCGGGCCGAGGCGGACGGGGGAATCTGGGCGGCGAGGACCCCGGCGGCCGTCACCAGCCCGGCAACGCCTAACGTGAGACGACGGAGATGACGGGTCACTGGAGTGTCGCGGTCCTCGTGCTGGGGCTGGTCGGGGGGTCCCAGCCGGGACGCCCGCCGGTTCGGCCGGGTCTCGATGTGTTGCTGACCGACAGTCTGTCCGTGGTAGCCGGACGCCGGATCGGGCTGGTGACCAATCACGCCGGAGTCGATCGCGCCGGTGTCCCCGCGGTCGAGCGGCTGCGGCGCGCGGGGATCAACCTCGTCGCACTGTTCAGTCCGGAGCACGGCTTCCGGGGTACCGCCGATCCGGGGGAAACCGTGGCGTCCTCGGTCGACTCGGCCACCGGTCTACCAATCTATAGCCTCTACGGAAAAACCTCCTCGCCCACGGCGTCCATGCTGGAGGGGGTCGATCTGTTGGTGATCGACCTGCCCGACGTCGGGGCCCGCCACTACACCTACATTTCGACCACGATCGAGGTGATGCGGGCCGCGGCCAGGGCGGGGAAGACGGTCGTCATCCTGGATCGGCCGAACCCCCTCGGCGGGACGGTCCAAGGGCCGGTGCTCGAGCCAGCGTTTCGGTCGTTCGTCGGGAGCCTCGAGGTCCCGATCCGGCATGGGCTGACGCTCGGCGAACAGGCCCGGCTGGCCAACGCCGACCTCGGGATCGGCGTGAAGCTCACCGTGGTGCCGGCTGGCGGCTGGCGGAGAGGTGCCGATGCGACGGCCACCGGCCTCCCCTTCCTGTCGCCCAGTCCGAATCTCCAATCCATCGAGAGCCTGTTTCACTACCCGGGCACCTGTCTCTTCGAAGGAACCGCCTTGTCCGTCGGGCGCGGTACCGATGCCGGCTTCCGCCAGATCGGCGCCCCCTGGCTCGATACGACTCGGGTGCTGAGACAGGTCCGCCGGGCCAGGCTCCGGGGCGTCCGGTTCGAGTCGACCAGCTTCACGCCGGTGAACCCGGGTGACGGGAAACACGCCGGCCTGTTGGTTGCCGGGGTCCGGTTCATCATGACCGACCATCGCACCTACGACCCGATCCGAGCGGCGCTGGTCGTCCTGCAAGCGGTGATCGCGGTCCATCCTGACCAGATCGGCTTCATCCCCACGTCATTCGACCGGCTGGCGGGGGGGGCCGCGCTTCGAGGCGACCTGGAGGCAGGGCGGCCAATTGGTGCCATTGTGGCGAGTTGGAAGGGGCCGCTGGACCGGTTCCGGCACCGGGTTCGGCCGTTCTTGCTGTACCGGTAGGCCGATCGCCGGCGGAGGGCGAACCAGAGAACCCAGGCGCCCGCCGAATTGCGGTTCGCGGGGTGGGCGGTTAACCTTGTGGGCTGGTAAGTCGTTGTAGCCATTGGGCCTTACGGGGTACATGGAGGCTCGTGAAACTGGTCACCAAGTCGCTCGAACGAGCCTATATGGGCTTGACGGACCCGTTGGTCACCTGGCTCCTCAAGCACCAAGTTCGACCCAACACGCTGACCACCGTCGGCGCGTTGTTGGTCGCGGTCTCGGCGGTGGCGTTTGGGGTTGGGTGGATTCGGACCGGCGGGGCGCTGCTCCTGGCCTCGGGTGTGGTCGATACGTTCGACGGCCAGGTCGCCCGTCGCGGCGGGTTGGTTTCCAAGTTCGGGGCCTTCTACGACTCCACCCTCGACCGGGTGGGCGACGGGGCGACCTTCATCGGGATCGCCGCCTACCTGCTGAAGGCGCCGGGAGTCGCACTCCGGATCGAGACCGCGGTCGTCTGCATGATCGCGATCTTGAGTTCCTTGCTGGTGTCGTACGCCCGCGCCCGCGCGGAGGGATTGGGACTCGATTGCAAAGTCGGGATCGTCCAGCGGGCGGAACGGATGATCCTGATCGGGGTTCCGTCGCTGATCGTCGGTGCCGGGCCGAACGGCATCGTGTTGCAGGGACTCGCGGTCCTGCTCGCGATTCTCTCGACCGTGACCGTCGTGCAGCGGTTCGTATACGTGTACCAGGTCACCCGGGAAACGCCCGGACCGGACGAGCGGCTGCGTCGAGCGTCGGACCGCTCGGGTATCTCAGCGGGTTGACCGGCATTCAGCAACCATGTCAGCAACCATGAAAGGACCCTCTGTGGCACAGACATCTCCCCGCCCGATCGCTCCGGCCGACGGAAAGCTCGGCGTTCTCGTCGTTGGTCTCGGCGCCGTGGCTTCGACCTTCATTGCCGGCGTCGAAAATGTTCGGCGGGGCCGGGCCCAGCCGACCGGTTCCCTGACGCAGCTGGCCACCATTCGTCTTGGCAAGCGAACCGACAACCGGGCGCCGTTCATCAAGGACTTCGTCCCGCTTGCCACGCTCGATGACCTGGTCTTCGGGGCTTGGGACCCGGTTCCGGACGACTGCTATCAGTCCTGTCTCCACTGCGGTGTGCTCGACAAGCACGAACATGTCGAGCCGATCGCCGACTATCTGAAGACGATCAAGCCGATGCCGGCCGCGTTCGATCAGCACTACGTGAAACGGCTCCAAGGTACCAACGTCAAGACCGGCACCAAGCGCCAGCTTGCCGATGCCCTCCGCCAAGACATCCGGGATTTCAAGGCCAAGCATGGCGTAGCTCGGATGGTCATGGTGTGGTGCGCCTCGACCGAGATCTTCATCGTGCCCGGCGCCCAGCATCAGTCGATCGAGGCCTTCGAGAAGGCCCTCGATGCCAACGATCCGGTCGTCGCTCCGTCGATGCTTTATGCCTATGCGGCGCTGATGGAGGGAGTCCCGTTCGCCAACGGCGCCCCCAACCTGACCTGCGATTTCCCGGCCATCGAAGCCCTGGCCCGACGGCAGAAAGTGGCCATCGGCGGCAAGGACTTCAAGACCGGCCAGACGATGCTGAAGACGGTGCTCGCCCCGATGTTCAAGGCCCGGATGCTGGGCGTTGCCGGCTGGTATTCGACCAACATCCTCGGGAATCGCGACGGCGAAGTTCTCGATGATCCCGAGAGCTTCAAGACCAAAGAAGAATCGAAGCTGGGCGTGTTGGACAACATCCTGCAGCCCGAGATGTATCCGCATTTGTACGGCAAGCTCTACCACAAGGTCCGGATCAACTACTACCCTCCGCGGGGCGACAATAAAGAGGGGTGGGACAACATCGACATCTTCGGGTGGCTTGGCTATCCGATGCAGATCAAAGTCGATTTCCTCTGCCGGGACTCGATTCTCGCCGCACCCTTGGTCCTCGACCTGGCGTTGTTCTACGACCTGGCCCAGCGGGCCCAGATGAGCGGGGTGCAGGAGTGGCTCTCGTTCTACTTCAAGAGCCCCCAGGTTGCGCCCGGCCTGTATCCCGAGCACGACCTCTTTATTCAGCAGACCAAGCTCAAGAACACGTTGCGGTTCCTCATGGGTGAGGATCAGATCACCCACCTTGGCGTCGAGTATTACGACTACGGCAAGGACTGAGCGGGGACCGCATGAAATACTTTCATCGGACGTCGGTATCGCCGGACCAAGCGGTCACGTCGGCCGCCTCGTACTTCGGGGCCCGGATGAGCCCGACCGAGGAAGGGACCCGCTCCCGGCGGTTTTCGAGCGCCATTGGGCAGGTCGCCGTCACCGTCCAGGCGGAAGGTGGTCACTACACGCTGGTCACGGTCGAAACCAATCAGCCGGGCGAGAGCGAGCTGGACAAATTCGCCAAGCGGTTCCTCTCGGTCGTTCACACGATGGCGGATGATCGTCACGTGGTTCGCGGAGCGTATTAGCCCCCTATGGCCGAGATCCCGGCCGGCTTGACCCGGGCCCAACTGCACCAACTGTACTACTGGATGCGGTTGACCCGGTCGCTCGAAGAGAAGTTGGTGGCGCTCTACCGGCAAACCAAGATCGTCGGCGGCCTCTTCCGCTCCTTGGGCCAGGAAGCCGATTCGGTCGGGAGTGCCTTTGCCCTGGATCGGTCCCAGGGCGACATCCTGTCGCCCCTGATCCGGAACTTGGGCTCGATGCTGGTGCAGGGTGCGACCCCGCTCGAAGTGCTCCGCCAATACATGGCCAAGGCCGAAAGCCCGACGCGCGGCCGCGAGCTGAATATCCACTTCAACGATCTCGAACGCGGGTTCTTGGGCCAGATCTCGCATCTGGGCGACATGGTGCCGGTGATGTGCGGCGTGACGATGTCGTTCAAGATGCGGCGGCAACCCCGCGTCGGCATGGTCTACATCGGCGACGGGGCCATGAGCACGGGCGCCTTTCACGAGGGCATCAACTTCGCCGCGGTTCAGCGGCTGCCCCTGGTCATCGTCTGCGAAAACAACGGGTACGCCTACTCGACCCCGATGCGGAAGCAAACCGCGGTCGAGTTCCTGGTCGAAAAAGCGGCCGGGTACGGCGTGGCCGGTGAACAGGCCGATGGGAACGATGTGGTGGCGGTGTACGAAACGACCCGCCGGGCGGTCGACCGGGCGCGGGCCGGCGGCGGGGTAACGTTGGTGGAACTGATTACCTACCGGCGGAAGGGTCACGCCGAGCACGACAACCAGTCGTATGTCCCGAAGGAAGAACTCGAGGCATGGGAGGCCCGCGATCCGATCGACCGGTATCTGCGCCGGTTGACCGAGCACGGGTGGGCGTCAGCGGCCGACTTGGCGGCGCTCGATCAGCGGGTGACGGCCGAAATCGACAATGCGGTGATGCTCTGCGAGGACGAACCGCTCCCGGATCCGGCCTCTGCCCTGACGGGTGTCTTGGCGTCCGAGCCGGCCGCGCCCCTCGAGTGGTACCGGAGGCTCTGAGATGGCGCTGGTAACCTATCTCGATGCCATTCGGGACGGCCTCCGGGAGGAGATGGAGCGCGACGAGCGGGTCTTCCTGATCGGCGAAGACATCGGCTTCTTTGGCGGGGCGTTCAAAGTGACCGAGGGGCTCCAGTTGCAGTTTGGAGCGGACCGGGTCATCGACGCGCCGATTTCTGAAACCGCGATTGTCGGCGCGGCGGCCGGTGCGGCCCATATGGGGCTTCGGCCGGTCTGCGAAATGCAGTTCATCGACTTCATGTCGTGCGCGTATTCGATCCTGACCAACTACGTTGCCACCGCCCGGTATCGGGCCGATCTCCGGACCCCGATGGTCGTCCGGGGCCCGTCGGGAGGGTATGTTCGCGGGGGGCCGTTTCACTCGCAGAATCCGGAAGCGGCATACTTGCACACCCCCGGACTCAAGATCGTGGCGCCGGCCACCGTGCGCGATGCCAAGGGACTGATCAAAGCGGCGATCCGGGACGATGACCCGGTGCTCTTCTTCGAGCACAAGTATCTCTACCGCCGGATCAAGGAAGATCTCCCCGACGGCGAGGAGATCCTGACACCGATCGGGAAGGCCCGGGTGGCGCGCGAGGGGACCCACCTGACCATCGTGACCTATTCGGCCATGGTGCATAAGGCACTCGAGGCGGCGGAGCAGGTGAGTCACGAGGGGGTGTCGGTCGAGGTGCTCGATCTTCGGACCCTGTCGCCGATCGACGACGCTACGATCATGGCGAGTGTCAAGAAGACCAACCGGGTCTTGATCGTGCACGAAGACACGCGGACCGGCGGGATGGCCGGCGAACTGTCGGCCCGGATCAACGAGCAGTGTTTTGAATGGTTGGATGCGCCGGTCCGCCGGGTGTGCGCGCACGATGTGCCGCTGCCTTACGCGCCGACACTGGAAGATTTTGTGCTGCCCCAAACCGACGATATCGTCAAGGCCGCACGCTGGATGGTGGGGTACTAGGAGACCGCAATGGCGCGTATCGATGTGTTAATGCCCCAAATGGGCGAATCCATTACCGAGGGCACGCTCTCGAAGTGGCTCAAGAAACTCGGCGATCCGGTGAAGCGGGACGAACCGATGTTCGAGATTTCCACCGACAAGGTCGATGCCGAGATTCCGGCGCCGAACGCGGGGATTCTAGTTGAGATTCTCGTGAACGAGGGCCAGACGGTTCCGATTCAAACCCTGGTGGCCAGGATCGAGACGGAGGCCGGCGCGGCGGTGCCCGCCGCCGTCCCCGCCCCGCCTCCAGCTGCCCCCCAAGCGCCCAAGCCGGCCCCGGTCGCCCCGCCACCGGCGGCGCCCAAGTCGGCCGCCGTACCGGCGCCTGTCCCGGTGCCGGCACCGGCTCCCGCCGGCGGCGAGGAAACGATGGAAGAGCGGCTCCGCCGGAAGTCCACGCCGGTCGTCCGGAAGATGGTAGCCGAACACGGGCTCGATCTCACCGCGATCGCGGGGAGCGGATTGGCGGGACGGGTTACCAAGAACGACGTGCTGAGCTATCTCGAGCAGGCGCCGGCGGCGGGTTCGGCTCCGGTGCCGGCGGCGTTCCCGAGCGCTCCGAGCGCCGGCGCGCCGGCCGGGATCCACGTCATTCCGGGCCCGATCGTCGAGCCGTGGGAAGGCGACAAGGTCGAACCATGGTCACGGATTCGGAAGCTGACCGCCGACCACATGATCATGTCGCGCCGGGTCTCGCCCCACGTTAGCAGTTTGATCGAGATCGACTACACCCGGATTGCCCAGATCCGGGCCAAGCGGAAGGCCGAGTTCACCGAGCGGGGTGTGAATCTGACGTTCCTCGCGTTCATCGCGAAAGCGGTGGCGGAGTGCCTCCGGAAGCATCCGGTCGTCAATTCGGCCGTCATGGGTGAAGCCACGGTCCTTCGCCGGGAGGTCAATCTCGGGATTGCCGTGGCGCTGGATTGGGGCTTGATCGTCCCGGTCGTCCGCCGCGCCGACGAGCTCAACCTGTTCGGCTTGGCCCGTTCGATTGGCGATCTGGCGGACCGGGCCCGGGCCAAGAAGCTGTCACCCGATGAAGTCCAAAAGGGCACCTTCACGATCACGAACCCTGGCGGGTTTGGGACGATCGTCGGGTTGCCGATCATCAACCAGCCGCAATCGGCCATTCTCGCCGTCGGGGCGATCGAGAAGCAACCGGCGGTCATCACCGCGGCCGACGGGACCGACTCGATTGCGATTCGAACCAAGGGCATTTTGGCGATGTCGTTCGACCACCGGGTCGTGGACGGCGCCACCGCCGATCGGTTCTTGGCCGACGTTAAGAAATCCCTGCACGAATTTCCTGATAACGCTTGAGCAATTGGAGGCGATCCTGATGCCACGACAGATTGCGACGGCGACGGCCACTTGGGCCGTGACGACGACCGGCCGCCGGACCCAGTACGCGAAGGATGAATTTACCGTCTGCTTCAGCCGGATCGGCACCGATGAGCAGCGGGTGGCCCGCTATTCACCGGCGGGCACCAAGGCCCGGGAAACCTCGCTCGCCGAATTGACCGACGCCCAATTGGTCGATTTGCTGGCCCGCTCCCAGCCGTCATGGACCTCGGTAGAACTCGGATACCGCCGCTGAACCAGACCGCCGATCTTCATCTCCACAGCACGGCCTCCGACGGAGCGTTGCCACCGTCGGAGGTCGTTCGCTTAGCGGCCGCCGCCGGCCTCGCCGCGATAGCGCTGACCGATCACGACACCGTCGCCGGCGTGGCCGAGGCCCGATCCGCCGGCGCCGGACTTGGCGTCAAGGTCATTGCCGGGTGCGAGTTCTCCGTCAAAGTCGAGTGGGGCGAGATGCACTTGCTCGGCTACTGTCTCCCGGACCGCCACCCGGATTTGGTCGAGACCCTCGCCCGAATGCGGTCGGGCCGGGCCGATCGTGGCGTGGCCATGGTCGAGGCGATTCAGCGGATCGGGTTTCCGGTGTCGGTGGCGGATGTCGAGCGGGCCGCCGCGGGGGCCCCGATTGGGAGGCCGCACGTGGCCCGAGTGTTGATCGAACGAAAGATCGTCCGGACCTTCGATGAGGCCTTCGACCGGTTCCTCGGGCGCGGCCGCCCCGCCTACGTGTCCAAGGTCCTTCCCGAATTGGCCGAGATCACGGGTCTGATCCGTCGGGTCGGCGGGGTCTCGTCCGCGGCCCATCTCCGGGATCGCGGCAGCCGGTCCCTGCTCTCGAGTTTTCGGGATCAAGGACTCGATGCGGTGGAGGTTCGCCATCCGAGCCAAAGTGGCCCGGTGCGGGCCGAGTTGGAACGAGCCGCCGAGGCGCTCGGCCTCCTCAAGACTGGGGGAAGCGACTCGCATGGGGAGCCCGCGGTCAGCCCGTCCCATAGCGTGGTCGGCGGCGAGCGGGTCCCCATGGCCTGGGTCGAGGCCATCGAGCGGCTGGCCGCGGAACGGACTCCGCTCGCGCCGGCGCCATGACCCCGAGGACCGACTTCCGCGATGTCGTGATCATCGGCGGCGGGTGCTACGGGTCGTTCTATGCGGGGCAACTCGCCGAAGCCCGGAGTCGCGGTAAGGTCGCCTTTCGTCAGGTCATCGTCGTCGACCGGGATCCTGATTGTCAGGCCGTCCGCACCGGCCCGCTCCCGGCCGATTTTCTCCTCACCGAGTCAGCATGGAACCCGTTCCTCGACGCGTTCCTGAATCGGGAACCGCCCCCCGACGGCGCCCCGGACGACGCCATCGTGCCGTCGCCCCTGATGCCGCATCTGATGGCGCACTGGCTCGAACGGGTGACCGAGCGGGTCTGGCCCGGGTCGGTTGCCGAGGCGGTGGCCGTTGACCGGCCCCTCGGCACCCCGTACGACGTCCTGGCACCCGATGGAACCCGGTATGTGTCGTTCGCCGATTGGCTCTGTCCCACCCACTGCATCGAGCCGCAGATCTGTCCCGTGATCCGGGGCCCCCGGACCTGGGAGATGAGCGACGCCCTCACGGCGTACGTCGCCCGGCTCGACCGTGACCGTCCAACCACGGGCCCGGCGCTGTTCGTGACCCGGCACCGGGCATTCGGGGTCGGGATGTTCGACGTCGCCGAGGCCCGGGCGGCCCGGACGTTGTTAGGCGAGGCGGTCGGCCGGGGCGCCGATCTGGTGGTGGCCACCGTCTCGGCCTGTCACGGCGCGGTGGGCATGCTCCGGGTTACCAGTGCGACACGAGCACCATGATGGCGGCGATGGCTTGGCCGGCCAAGACATCACCCGGATAGTGAACCCCCAGGGCAACCCGGCTCATGCCGACCAACAGGCCGAGGCCGACCAGCGGGACGGCGAATTGGGGGAACGCAATGGCATAGCTCAAGGCGATCGCCAGGCTCGAGGCGGAGTGGCCCGACGGGAATGAGAAGCGGTCCGG
This sequence comes from Gemmatimonadota bacterium, assembly GCA_031375485.1. Lineage (GTDB taxonomy): Bacteria > Gemmatimonadota > Gemmatimonadetes > Gemmatimonadales > GWC2-71-9 > SHZU01. The sequence continues at coordinate 18,905 of JANMHX010000388.1, forward strand.
GTTGGCGATGGCCGATCGGGCCGCGATCCGTTCCGAGGGCCGTTCCCGGCCCACCAGCCGTTTGATCACCTGAATGAAGAGATGCGACACCACCAGTGCCAATGCGGCTTGCGCCGTGATGGCCCGTGGCCATGGGGCCAGCAGGAAGGGCAGGGTTACGGCCCCGACGGTGACGCCGGCGCTGCCCAGGGCGGTCACGGCAATCCAGCATCGCCGGTGAAACCGGGTTGCGTCGCCCGGCAACGCCCACCGGAGGAACAGCGTTCGGTCGCGGGCGTCGAGCCGGGACAGCAGGCCGGTTGGAGTCATCCAGTCGCTCCGGGGGATGGCAGATGCATAACGATGGACGAGAAGCGTTAGGTCACCCTAACGGTTGTGTCTCGGAATCGTCACGAGACCTGGTCGCGAGATCGTGACAGAAGCCTAACGTCTCCGTGATGAAGCCGGACGAAGTTAGCATATGCGAGCTCTCTACTTCACCGATACCTATCCACCCCAAGTCAACGGGGTGTCCGTGGTAACCGAGTTGTCGGTCCGCGGGCTCCAAGACCGGGGATGGGAGGTCGGCGTGGTCGCGCCGCAGTATCCCGCCGGCGCCGACGTCTTCGGCGGCCCCCGGCCGGAGGTGCTGCTGGCGCCCGCCAGCTGGGCGTTCCCGAAGTATCCGGAAATCCGGGTGATGGCCCCCGCGTGGATCAGGGCCTTGGCGACGGCCCGTCGCTTCGCCCCCGACGTGGTGCACTGCGCCACGGAGTTCGTTGGGGGCCGGCTCGGACAGTGGGTCGCCCGGAAGCTCGGCGTGCCGATCGTCACCTCGTACCACACCGACTTTGGCCGCTACATGGCATCGTACGGGGTCCCGCAGCTGCAAGGCGCCATGACCCGGTATCTGACCCGATTCCATCGCCGGGCCGCCCGGACCCTCACCCCGTCGATGGCGACCCGTGCCGAACTGCTCGATCGGGGCATCGATCGCGCCATCGTGTGGGGTTGCGGGGTCGACGCCACCCGGTTTCATCCCGCCAAGCGGTCGACGGCACTCCGCTGGAGCCTCGCGCCGGAGGACTCCTTCGTGTTCCTGCATGTCGGCCGGCTGGCACCCGAAAAAAGCCCCGAACGGATTCTGGCGGCATTCGCCCGGTGCCGGGCCCGGCTGGGCTCCCGGGTCACTCTGGTCGTGGCGGGCGACGGTCCCAGCCGAGCGGCGTTGGTGCGATCCGCGCCTCCCGGTGTCGTGTTCCTGGGTTACCTGGACCGGGCCACCGATCTCCCGGCGCTGTACGCCTCCGCTGACGCGTTCGTCTTTGCCTCCGAAACGGAGACCCTCGGCCTCGTCGTGCTCGAAGCGATGGCGAGTGGCCTTCCGGTCGTCGCGGCGCCGGCCGGCGGCGTCGCCGATCACCTCCGGCACGGCGTCAACGGCCTGGCGTTCCGGCCCGGGGATGCCGACCAGATGGCCGATCACATGATCGAGTTGGCGACCGAACGGAACCTCCGGGCCTCGTTGGCGGACGGCGCTCGACAAACGGCCGCGCGCTTGTCGTGGGATCGGGAGCTTGACCGGCTGGACGCCTGCTATCGGGAGGTGACCCGTCCGACGCTGACGCCCGCTCGCCCCGGGGTGACACCGGACCTGTCGGGGTCTCGACCGTAGCAGCATCCGCTCCGTGATGTCTTATATTTGACGCCGCCTGACGACCGCCGTGGTCGCTTGGGCGGCTCATTATGGGACAGTCAATGACGAAACATGATGTCATCATCATCGGGGCCGGCCCCGCGGGGCTCTGCGCCGGGATGTATGCCGGCCGTGGTATGCTCGACGCGGTGGTGTTGGAGCGCGGCATTCCGGGCGGTGAGTTGCTCAACACCGAGAAGATCGAGGATTACCCCGGGTTCGAATCGATCCTGGGGCCGGAGCTCGCCGCGAGAATGGCCGCCCACGCGGAGAAGTTCGGGGCCAAGATTCTGACCGAGAACGTGGAAGGTATTTTTCGGGAACCGGACGGCACCTTCCGCGTGACGACGAGCTCCGGCACCGAATTCCGGGCCACCACCGTCATCCTGACGGCCGGTGGCACACCCACCAAGCTCGACGTGCCGGGCGAAGTCGAGTTCGCCGGCCGGGGCGTGTCCTACTGCGCGGTCTGCGACGGGGCCTTCTTCAAAGGCGAGACGATCGCCGTGGTCGGCGGTGGCGATGCCGCGGTGGAAGAAGCTGATTATCTGACCCGCTACGCGGCCAAAGTCTACATCATCCACCGGCGGGCCGAGTTTCGTGCCTCGAAATTGGTTCAAGAACGGGCGTTGCGGAATCCGAAGATCGAGCCCGTCTGGAACACGAAGGTGCTCTCGATGGTGGGCGAGCCCTCGGGCCTGAAGCGAATCAACCTCGAACACACGGTCACCGGCGCGCGGTCGGACCTCGCGGTCACCGGGTGCTTCGTCTTCATCGGCTTCACGCCGAATAGCGGCCTGGTCAAGGAGCACGTCGATCACGATCCGACCGGATATCTCATCACTGACGACCGGATGATGACGTCGATTCCGGGTTTGTTTGCCGCCGGCGATCTTCGGGTTCAGTTGACCCGGCAGGTCACCACCGCCGTCGGCGACGCGACCACGGCGGCGATCGCGGTCGAGAAGTACTTGACCGAACTCAAATCGCGGAGTGCCCACGGATGACTGCGGCCGCCGTCCGGGTCATCCCGATCCTCAACGGCCAGTTTGCGGAGAATTGCTACCTCCTCACGGAGGCTGGGTCGACCGACGGGGTGATCGTGGACCCGGGGGAAGAGCCCGCGCTCTTTCTGGAAATCGCCGCGCGCCATCGGATCACGATTCGGGAAATCTGGTTGACCCACGGGCACATCGATCACGTATCGGGCGTCGGCGCCGTCAAGGAGGCCACTGGGGCTCCGGTGTTTCTCCATCCCCTCGACCGGCCCCTCTACGATGGGCTGCCCGAGCAGGCCCGCTGGTTCGGCATGACGGTTGGGCCGCCGCCCCCGCCCGACCGGGATCTGGCCCACGGCGATACCGTCAGGCTCGGCCGGACCGAGTTTACGGTTCGCCATACGCCGGGTCACTCGCCCGGCAGTGTCTGCTTCGTGACCGGCGGGTTGGTCCTCGGCGGCGATGTCCTGTTCCAGGGGTCGATCG
>JANMHX010000005.1:0-22998 GCA_031375485.1 Gemmatimonadota bacterium
GGACGGGGTGCAGGTGGCCCACGTCGAAGCCGCGACGACCAACCATCACATCGATCACTGCGTCGTGGGCACGCCGTTGTTGGCCCAGGCGGTGTCGGCGGCGGAGCAGCCGTCCCTTGCGGCATTCGCCGATCCGGTCCGGGCCGGATGCTATTTCGGCACGGAGGTTTTCCCGGCGGTCCGACTCCGGGCCCATTCATCCCGCGCCCCCCCGGCCCACGCGTAGTTCTCGCACCAAATCCCAACATCAGTAGTGCTTCGGTAGCCGCCGGTCGATCCTGACCGGGGGTGGTCACCCATCGGGTTCGCGATCGCGTCCGCCGATGGCCGAAGTAAGCGAGGGCGTCCCGGGCAACCGGTCCGCCCGGAAATGACACGCTCGCGATGCGCACTTGGTCATTCATCTGGATCACGTTGGTGCCGACGCTCGTGATGGCGCAGTCCCCCGCCGGCGTCGTTCGCGGCCGCGTCGTCACGGCCGAGGGCGGCCGCCCGATCCAAACCGCGTTGGTTCGGATTCTCAACCAACACGGCAGCGAAACCACCCACGCCGACGGCCGGTTCCTTCTTACGGGCGTCCCCACGGGAACCCGCCGGATCATGGTCTCGGCGATCGGGTACCGGGCCTACTCCGCCGTCGTGGCGGTTCGGGCTACGGACACCGTTGACCTGGCGATCATCCTGCCGGAGTCCGTGCTCCAGCTGGAGGAGATCGTGACCGTTGGCGGCGTCGGCGCCCGAGCGCAAAGCGACGCCTTGAGCCCGACGTCGGTGGTCAGCGCGGCCGCCCTCGACCGGCAGCTCGACGGGACCGTCGCCGGCTCGCTCCGTCACCAACCCGGCGTCGCCTCGGGGGGCATCAGCCCGTCGACGGCGCAGCCCGTCATCCGGGGCCTCAGCGGCGACCGGGTGGTCGTGCTCCAGGATGGCATTCGGGCCGGTGATCTCGCGTCGACGTCCGCGGACCATGCCATCACGGTGGACCCCCTGACGGCCCAGCGGATCGAAGTGGTGCGCGGGCCGATGTCTCTCCTGTACGGATCGAGCGCGTTAGGCGGCGTGGTCAACGTCGTCCGGGAGGAAATCCCCGTCACCCTTCCCGACGCCCTCCATGGCACGATCTCGGCCCAAGCCAGCTCGGTCAATCGGGGTGCGGCCCTCGGCGGCTTCGCGACCCGGGCCTTCGGGCGGCGGGTCACCGGCCGGATCGAGGGGACCTATCGGGGCGCCGGCAACACCCGAACGCCGGTGGGGCCGCTGGTGAACACCGGCGTGTCGACGGTCGATGTGGCCGCCGGCGCCTCCTGGATCGGCGAGCGCGGGCATGCCGGGGTTTCCTATCGTTTTTATGACACCGACTACGGCATTCCTGGGGGCTTCGTGGGGGGCCACCCGACCGGCGTCGACATCGCGATGCAACGACATTCGATCCGGTCAACCGCGGAGCGCCACCCCGCCGCCGGCCGGTGGGAAAGCCTCCGGGCGGACGCGGCGGTCACGTTCTACCAGCATACCGAGTTCGAGCCGAGCGGCGCGGTCGGAACCCGGTTCCGGCAGGACTTTGCCACGGTCAACCTGACCGCGCGCCACCGGGGGTTTCTCGGCGCGGAGAGCGGCGCGGTCGGTTTCGCGGGGCAATTCCGCGACATCGAGACTGGGGGTACCCTCCGGACCCCGTCCACTCGCGACTTCTCGGTCGCGGGCTTCGTGATTCAAGAGTTCGGCACCGGCCCGATCCGGATCCAAGCCGGCGTGCGGTACGACGTGGCCCGCTATGAACCCCGACGGGTCAGCACGATCAGCGTCGGCGCGGATCGGGTGTCGACCGTGCCGCGGACCTTCGGGTCCTTCTCGGCGTCGTTCGGTGGCCTCGCGGATCTGGGCGGCGGCTTCAAGGCGGGCGGGAGCGTCGCCCGGGCGTACCGGACCCCGGATTTCAACGAGTTGTATTCCAACGGGCCCCACCTGGCCTCGAACTCGTATGACGTCGGCGATCCCCGACTCACGGCGGAGGCCGGCCTCGGCATTGACGGGTTCGTCCGCCTCGAGCGGAGCGGGGTCCGGGCCGAGGTGGCCGGGTTCAGGAACCGGCTCTCGAACTACATCTTCCCGTCGAGCCGGGGCCGGGCGGTCATCGGCCGCCAAGGCGGACGCCCGTTGTTCCAATTCACCAACGAGGCCGCCCGGTTCACCGGCGCGGAGGGGACCGTCGAGATCGTGCTGGCCCGCCGGCTGGCGTTCGAGGCCACCGCCTCCTATGTGGCCGCCGCCTTCACGAAGGCCCGGGCCGCCATCCCCGTCATCAGCTCCGATCCACCGGACACCACGTTTGTTCCGGCGGCCACCGTGCCGCCCTTGATCCCGCCGGCCTTTGGAACCGCCGAACTCCGCTACGAAACGCCCAAGGTGTTCGCCGGCGCCGGGGCTCGCTGGGCCGCCCGACAAACCCGAGTCGGCGATTTTGAGACGCCGACCGCCGGGTACGTGGTCGGGGATCTGCACGCCGGATTTCGGACCCTGATCGGCGGGCAATTCCACACCTTCACCCTCAGGGTCGACAACGTCGGCAACAAGCAGTACTGGGACCATCTCTCCCGAATCAAGGAGATTGCCCCGCAGCCGGGGCGCAACGTCAGCCTGCTGTATCGGATCACTTTCTAAGAGGAGGGTTTTGTGAACAACGTCAGCATTAGGGGTTCTCGCTGGATCGGCGCCGCCGCGCTCGCGGCTGTCGCGCTGGCCGCGGGGTGTTCGAGCGAACCGGAGGAACTGGAGCCGGAGGTCGAAACGATGCGAGTCACGATCGGGACCACCGTCATCAACTTCAGTGGCGGAACCTGCACGCCGGTCCCGGCGTCGGTCACGATTCCCGCCGGTGGGGCAGCCGTCGCGGCCACGTTTCTCAAGGCGGATGGATCACCCGAAACGACCGTGACCGATCAAGAATTCGAGCTCAAGGTCGCGCCCGCCAACCGCTTTACTCGAAGCGGCGCCTTCGCTGGGTCGCTAACCGGCGGAGCGGCGGGAACGGCCGCGGTGACCTTTGCGCTCTACCACAAGATCGAGCAGCACGAGGACTTCGGCCCCTGCAGTCTGCCGGTCACCGTCCCATGACGTTCTGCGGTGTCGAATCTGGGGAGACCAACAAAAAAACGGGGCGGGTGTTTAAACCCGCCCCAACCCATCGGCTACGCCTCGGAAGGCTTGCCCCGAACCGTTTCCCGAATCCGATCGGCCGTCGAGGGGCTCAAGACGCGGATGATGGTGTAGATCATCCAGCCCAGGAAGGCGAACCATACCAGCTTCAGGACCAGTCCAATCAGTCCGCCGATCAAGAAGCCGATGACCTTCATCCCAAACATGAACAGGACGAAGAACCCAGCAAATCCCACGAATCCACGGACCATTGTATTTTCCTCCGGACGGTTGAGTTTCTAGTGATGCACACCCTAGTACGGCCGACGTTTCAGAAAGTTTCGTCACTACCCTAAGTGCCTAATACTCAAGACGTTGTCATCATCGGTGGAGGCGCTGCCGGCGCCGCGTGCGCCCGGGAGCTTGCCGGCGTGGGCCGGAAGGTCCTGGTGCTCGAACCGACCGACCGGGCCGGCGAAGCCTGGCGGGCCTCTGCCGGGCTTTTAGCGCCCCAGATCGACAGCAGCGAGGACCCTCCGCTCTTCGAGCTCGGGATCGCCGGTCGGGAGTATTACCGAAGCCAGGTCGTTGCGCTCCGCGACGAGACCGGGATCGATTGCGGGCTCTTTGACGGCGGGATTCTCCGGTTGGCCCGAGGCGCGGACCAGGCCACCCGCCTCCGCGACTCGGTGGCGTGGCAACGCCAGCACGGGCACCGAACCGAATGGATGGATCCGACCGAAGTCCACAGCGAATACCCGTGGGTCGGGTTGTCGGATGGGGCCCTGTTCGCCCCTCAAGATGGGTCGATCGATCCGATTCGTTTGGTGGAAGCCCTCCGAACGAGCGCGGCCAAACGCGGCACCACCTTTGAGCGCGACTCGGCCGTCGGCCTCGTGATCGAGGGCGGGCGGGTCGTCGGGGTTCGCGGCGCTCGGGGCACCTATGCTGCCGGGGCGGTGGTGGTGGCCGCCGGCGCCTGGAGCGGCCGGCTCGAGGGGCTCCCCCGCCCGGTGTCGGTGGAACCGGTCAAAGGGCAGATGGTCTCCAAACGGTGGCCCGCCGGCGTCCCGCCCGGAATCTATTACGCCGGCCAGGGGTACGTGCTCGAGCGCGACGGCGAAGCGCTCTGCGGCACGACGTCGGAACATGTCGGCTTTTCGGCCGACGCAACCGACGAGGGCGAGCGAGCGGTGGTCCGATGGGCCGACTCCGTGGTGCCGGCATTGGCGCCCCTCAAGGTCGAGCGCCGATGGGCCGGCCTCCGGCCCGGCACCCCCGACGGCCTGCCGATCGTCGGCGCCGAACCCAACGCGCCGGGCCTCTGGTACGCCACGGGTGGAGGCCGGAACGGGATTCTGCTGGCCGGGATCATCGCCGTGTCGCTCGGGCATCTGATGGCCGGCGAGGCCACCTTCGAAGGCATCGAGGCCCTTCGGCCGGGCCGGTTCTGGTCTTGATCTCAAGGTCCGGAGGGCTCGGCATAGATCCAAGTCGATCGGGTGCTCGTAGGGTATTCTTAGGATGCAGCCATACGCCCACACCCTCAACGCAACCAGGCCCATCGAACCGATGACCCAGGTGAGCCTCCCTGACCCGTCGACCGAGACGGCGGCCGCCCGGGACCGCCGTCTTTTGGAGCAGGTCGCCGGCGGCGACGAGCGAGCGTTGAGCCTGCTCTACGACCGCTACTCGGCCGCGCTCTACGGGGTGGCGTATCGCATCGCGGGGGAGCGGGCGGACGCCGAGGAAATCGTCCTCGAGTGCTTTGCCCAGGCCTGGCGGGAGGCCGCCCGGTTTCGGTCCGAGAAAGGCTCGGTCATCGCTTGGCTGACCGTGATCTGCCGGAGCCGGTCGATCGACTTGATTCGGGCCCGGGGCCGCCGCTCGAAGCTGGCGGTGTCGGCGGTGGCGGCGGACCCGGATGGGGTGCCCGGCATGGGCCGGGGCGGACCGCGTCCGGATTCGGCCGTGACGCAGGATGAACGGGCCCGGCACGTCGCCGCCGCGCTCGCGACTCTATCTGAACCACAACGGGAAGCGATTCAACTGGCGTACTTCGAAGGGCTGTCGCAGTCGGAAATCGCCGACCGGCTGGCGGAGCCGCTCGGCACCATCAAGACCAGGGTCCGCTTGGCCATGCAAAAGCTTCGCGACGCGTTGCGCCCCCATTTCTTCGAGGCGACCCCATGAGCGCGATGATTCCAGACGCCATCCGCGATTTGGCCGCCGGCTACGCCCTTGGCGCGCTGACCCCCGACGAAACCCGGGCGTTCGAGGCGGCCATGAAGGCGGCTCCCGAGTTGGCGGCCGAGGTGGCCGAGTACCGGGAGGTGAATGCCCTGTTGGCCCATGCCGGGGCGACCGCACCAAGCCCGGCCGTCAAGGCGCGACTGGCGGACCGGATCCGCCGGGAGAAGGTCGTGCCGCTTCGAGCCGGGCGGTCGTGGCTGCTGCCGGTCGTGGCGGTGGCCGCGGCGGCGAGCGCCCTGTGGGCGGTCACTCTCAACCAGCGCCTCCGAACGGCCACTGACCACCTGAACAGCCGCGACGCCAAGCTCGCGGCGGTTGAGGCTCAACTGGCCCGGAAGGAATTGACGCTGAACACGTTGCTGACGGCCGAATCGGACCTGGCGGTCGTGCAACTTACGGCCACGGGCAGCCAATCACCGGGGATCCAGTTCTTCTGGAACCGACGGTCGAACATGGGCGTGCTCCATGCCTTTCGCCTGCCCCCGACCCCTGAGGGCAAGGTGTATCAGTTGTGGTTGCTCCGGGACGGCACCCCGTATCCATCGGCAACGTTTACGTCGGAGGCCGATGGCCATGCGCTGGTGCAGGCGTTCGCGCTGCCGGGCGGCGGCGGTGACCGTGGAGCCGGTGGGCGGGTCGACGACGCCGACGATGCCGATCCTGCTGGTGGGGAAGGTGTAGGGCTCGGCGCTCGGCACTCGGCACTCGGCGCTCGGCGCTCGGCGCTCGGCGATTCCACTCAGGGTAGACGGGTAAGTGTCTGCCTTTTCTAGTGTTAGCAAACGGAATTCTAAGCTTTCCCCCCTGCCAGTTCGATACTATCCTTGTAGGCTCGCGTTCCTTCCTAGGAGTTGTCCGTGGCTTCACCGTTGGTCCAACTGACCCGTGCTCCTGGTACGCCGTCTTCGGCCCCGCCGCTGGCGACCGTTCCGTTTGAACGGAAGCCGAGTTGGCTCAAGGTGAAGGCGCCGGGTGGCGGCAATTATGCCCGGTTGAAGACGTTGATGCGGGAGCTCAATCTCCACACGGTTTGTGAGGAGGCTCGGTGCCCGAACATCGGCGAGTGTTGGGAACACCAGGCCGCGACTTTCATGATCCTGGGCGACGTCTGCACCCGGAACTGCGCGTACTGCGCCGTGTCTCATGGCACGCCGTTGCCGTTCGATCCGGTGGAGCCGGTGCGGCTGGCCGAGGCGGTGGCCCAGATGGGGCTCCAACACGTGGTCATTACCTCGGTTGACCGCGATGATTTGGAGAACGGGGGCGCCGAGGCCTTTGCCGGTTGCATCGTCGAGATCCGGCGGCGGCTGCCGGAGAGCTCGGTCGAAGTCCTGATCCCGGATTTCAAGGGGTCGGAGCGGGCCCTGCAGTTGGTGATGGATGCCCGGCCCGACATTCTCAATCACAATCTCGAGACCATCGAACGCCTCTACCGCCTGGCCCGGCCCGGGGGCCGGTATCAGCGAGCTCTCGCTCTGTTGGCCACGGCCCGCCGGATGGTGCCGGCCGGCTTGACCAAGTCGGGCATCATTCTCGGCATGGGCGAGGAGTGGGACGAACTGCTGGTGGCGATGCGGGACCTCCGCCGGTCGGACGTCAACATTCTGACCTTGGGCCAGTATCTCCGGCCGTCGGAAAGTCATCTTCCGATCGCGCGGTACTATACCCCCGCTGAGTTTGCGGAATTGCGGGACATCGGTCTCGCGATGGGATTCGATCATGTCGAATCGAGCCCGCTGACCCGTTCGAGTTACCACGCCTGGGAACAGGTCGATCACGCCAAGGCCTCCAGAGGAACCTCATGACCACCACAGCACCGGCCGGGAAGAGCAAGACGGTGGACGCGGCGACCAAGGCCCTCCACCGCGGCTACCTCCGTCAGATGCTCCTGATTCGGCGGTTCGAAGAAAAGACCGGCGAGGCCTACTCGTTAGGCAAGATCGGCGGGTTCTGCCATCTCTATATCGGCCAGGAAGCGGTGGCGGTCGGGGTCATGGCCGGGCTCCGGCCCGACGACCACGTGGTGAGCGCCTACCGCGAGCACGGCCATGCGCTGGCTCGGGGGCTCACCCCCCGGGGCGTGATGGCCGAACTCTACGGCAAGGCCACCGGTGTCTCCGCCGGCAAGGGCGGGTCGATGCATCTGTTCGATGCGGCCCACGGGTTCCTGGGCGGCCACGGCATCGTGGGGAGCCACATCCCGCTGGCCGCCGGGGTGGCGTTTGCGCACAAATACCGGGGCGGCGACCAAGTGTGCGTCTGCTTCTTCGGCGAAGCGGCGGCGAACATCGGGGCCTTCCACGAGACGCTGAACATGGCCGCGCTCTGGGGTCTCCCCGCCATCTTCATCGTCGAAAACAACGGCTACGGCATGGGCACGGCGGTGGCGCGGGCGGCGGCGGTGACCAGCTTGGCGATCCGCGGGGCCGCCTACGCCATGGCGACCGAAGTGGTTGACGGGCAGGACGTTCTGGCCATGCGCGAGGCCATGGACCGGGCCGTGGGCCGGGCCCGCACGGAGTCGAAGCCGACGTTCCTCGAGGTGAAGACCTACCGGTACGTCGGCCACTCGATGTCGGACGCGGCGCACGGCACCTACCGCACCAAGGAAGAAGTCGACGAGTACCGGGGCCGCGATCCGCTGACGCTACTCGGCCAGCTGATGCGGACCGGCGGCTATTGGACCGACGCGGACCACGCGGCGCTCGAGGCCGAGATTGAAGCCGAGGTTGCCGACTCGATCCGGTTCGCGGAGGAGTCGCCGGACCCGGAGCCCTCGAAGCTGTTCGAGGATGTCTACGCGCCGGAGACCACCTGACATGCCGACGATGACCTACCGGGACGCGCTCAACCAGGCGCTCCGGGAAGAAATGACCCGGGACGACCGGGTGTTCCTGATGGGCGAAGAGGTGGCGGAGTACGATGGCGCCTACAAGGTGAGCCGCGGCCTCCTCAAGGAATTCGGACCCCGCCGGGTGGTCGATACGCCGATCGCCGAGTTGGGCTTTACCGGCATCGGGGTCGGGGCCGCCATGGTGGGGCTTCGGCCGATCATCGAGATGATGACCTGGAACTTCGCGCTCCTCGCCATCGACCAGATCGTCAACTCCGCGGCCAAGATGCGGTACATGTCCGGCGGCCAGATCGGGGTGCCGATCGTGTTTCGGGGCCCCGGCGGGTCGGCGCTCCAACTCGGTGCCCAGCACTCCCAGGCCTTCGAGAGCTGGTACGCTCACATTCCCGGGCTCAAGGTCGTGGCCCCGGCCACCGCGGCCGATGCGAAGGGCCTGCTCAAGGCGTCGATCCGCGATGACAATCCGGTAGTCTTCATCGAAGGTGAGATGTTGTACAACCTGAAGGGCGAGGTCCCCGAAGGTGACCATGTGGTCCCGATCGGCAAGGCCGACATCAAGCGGGGGGGCAAAGACGTCACCATCATCTGCCACTCGAAAACCGTCGGGCCCTCGCTCAAGGCGGCCGAGGCCCTGGCCGCTGAGGGGATCGACGCGGAAGTCATCGACCTCCGGACGATCCGGCCGCTCGACACCGACACGATCCTGACGTCGGTGGCCAAAACCAATCGGTGCGTGGTGGCGGAGGAGGGGTGGTACTTCGCGGGCGTCGGCGCCCAAGTGGTCGACACGATCCAGCGGGAGGCCTTCGATGCCCTGGACGCGCCGGTCTGGCGGGTTACCGGGGCCGACGTGCCGATGCCGTATAACAAGTTGCTCGAGCGCGCCGCGAAAGTGGACGCGACGAAGATCCAAGCCGCCGCCAAGAAAGTGCTCTACCGCTAATGGCCACCAAAGTCGTGATGGAAGCGCTCTCGCCGACCATGGAAGAAGGCCGCCTGGTCGAGTGGAAGAAGCAGGAAGGCGACGTGGTCAAGGTCGGCGACGTCTTGGCCGAAGTGGAGACGGACAAAGCCGTCATGGAATTGGTGGCTCGGGCCGGGGGGACGTTGCTCCGCCAGGCGGTGGCGGCCGGCACGACGGTGCCGGTGTCGCAGGTGGTGGGCTGGATCGGCCAGCCGGGCGAAGCGTTAGGCGACGGCGCCTCGGCTCCCGCCGCTCCGGCCGCCCCCGGGGCACCGGTGGCCGCCGCCGTTCCGGTGGCCGGGCCGGTGGCCCCGCCGACACCGGCGCCAGTCGCCGCCGGGCGGGTCAAGGCTTCGCCGTTGGCCCGGAAGATGGCCGCCGACCGCGGGGTCGATCTCAGCCGGGTCCCGGGCTCCGGGCCCGAGGGACGGGTGATCCGCCGGGATGTCGAAAGTGCCGGCGCCGCGCCGGCTGCCGCGGCCGTGCCGGCCCGCAAGGCCGGTCCGGCGTTTACGGACGTGCCGCTCTCGATGATCCGGAAGACCATCGCCAAGCGGCTCTCCCAGTCGATCGGTCCGATCCCGACATTCTACCTCACGACCGAAGTCGACATGGAACGGGCCGCCGATTTCCGGGAGCAGTTCAAGACCCTCTACGGCGATACGGTCAAGATCTCGTTCAATGACCTGGTGGTCCGGGCAACCGCCCTGGCCCTGGTGCAGCATCCCGCGTGCAATGCCTGGTGGCAGGACGACAAGATCCGGTACTGGAACGAGATCCACATCGGCATGGCCGTGGCCGTCGAGGATGGCCTGATCACGCCGGTCATCCGGAACGCCGATCTGAAGACCCTTCGCCAGATCGGCGCCGAGTCCCGCGAGTTGGCGGGCCGCGCCCGGGACCGGAAGCTCACCCCGGAGCAGTACACCGGCTCGACCTTTTCAATCTCCAATCTCGGCATGTTCGACATCGAACACTTTACCGCGGTCATCAATCCGCCGGAGGCGGCGATCCTGGCCGTCGGGTCGATTGCCCAGGTGGCGGCGGTCGTCGGCGGACAGGTCGTGCCCCGGCGCCGGATGCGGGTGACGCTGTCGTGCGATCACCGGGTCATCGACGGTGCCACCGGCGCCCAGTTCCTGAAGACGTTGAAACAGCTGCTCGAGAACCCAGTCGGCCTGCAGTCGTAGAGAAACCCTTAGCCCGAAATTCGAATGTCTAGCTACGATCTCATTGTCCTCGGCGGCGGTCCGGCCGGCTATGTCTGCGCCATTCGCGCCACCCAGCTCGGCCTGTCCGTGGCGGTCGTCGAGAAGGACAAACTTGGCGGCGTCTGCGTCAATATCGGTTGCATCCCGACCAAGGCCCTGCTCCACAGCGCCTATGTGGCCAACCTCGTGGCCCATGACGCCAAAGGCTTGGGCGTCGAGGTGGGACCGATCAAGACCGACTACGGCGTAGCCATGAAGCGGTCCCGCCAGGTTTCGGACCAGAACTCCCGCGGGGTCGAGTTCTTGATGAAGAAGAACAAAATCACCGTCATCAAGGGGACGGGCACGCTCCTGCCGGGCAAGAAGGTGAAGGTCGGGGATGACACCCACACCGCTACCAAGGCGGTCGTCATCGCCACGGGGTCCCGGGTCAAGGGCATTCCGGCAATCGGCCTCGAAATCAACAAGACCACCGTCATCAGCTCCGACGAGGCGCTGTTTCTCGACCGGGCGCCGGCCACCATGGCCATCGTCGGGGCCGGTGCGGTCGGGTGCGAGTTTGCCGACATCTTCAATGCGTTCGGCACCAAGGTCACGTTGATCGAGGCGTTGCCGCGGATCGTGCCGATCGAGGACGCCGAGTCGTCGGATGCGTTGACCAAGAGCTACAAGAAACGCGGGATCGCGGTCATGGCCGGCGCGAAGGTCCTCAAGGCCACGGTCGGGGCCTCCGAGGTGACCCTCGAACTCGAAGTCGCCGGCAAGGCCGAGAAAGTGGTCGCGGAGAAGGTCTTGATGGCGGCGGGCCGGGCGGTGAACACCGAGAACATGGGGTTCAAGGAAGCCGGCGTGCAGCTGACCGATCGCGGCTTCGTGAAGGTCAACCTCGCTACGCTCGAAACGACGGCCCCCGGGGTGTATTGCATCGGCGATGTGGCCGGACCGCCGATGTTGGCGCACAAGGGAAGCCGGGAGGGCACGTTCGTCGCTGAGCTCATCGCGGGCCACAAGCCGCACCCGATCAAGTACGACAACGTGCCGAGCGTGACCTACTGTCATCCGGAAGTGGCCAGCATCGGGTTGACCGAGGATCAGTGCAAGGAAAAGAAGCTCGACTACCAAGTCGGCCGCTTCCCCTTCAGCGCCAACGGCCGGGCCCGGGCGACCAACGACACCGAGGGCTTCGTCAAAATCATCCGGGACAAGAAGTACGGCGAGATCCTCGGCGCCCACATCGTCGGCGGGCACGCCTCCGAGATGATTCACGAGCTCGCCGTGGCCCGCGAAAATGAGTACACGGTGGAGGAAGTCGATCTCGCGATCCACGCCCACCCCACCCTGTCCGAGGCCATTGCCGAAGCCGCCCTCGACTCGATGGGCCGTGTCATCCACACCTGACGCCGACCAGGACTACGTCGGGCTCGCGTTCGGTGCCCTGGCGATGTCGGCGGCTTTGGGCCTGGCGCTGAACGCGGCGGTCGGCTTCGTCGTCAGAACCCTCCAGACCGCGGAGCAAGCGGCCCAGCGCCTCGAGATTGGAGCGCCGACCGCCGTGGTGCTGTTTGCCGGGACGTTTCTGGCGTGTTTTGCGGCGGCGATCGCCACCTGGCGGGTCATGGCCCCCGTTCGCAATACGTTCCGCCAAGGGATGCTCGCGATGGTGAGTTTCTTTGCGAGCTTCGTCCTATCGGTCGTGACCATGCCGGTCGACCGGGCCTTCGGGCGCCTCGGACTGGCCGGGTTGTGCCTCGCCGCGCTGGCCCTTGCCCTTCTTCTCAACCGCCGGATCGCCCGGGCCTTCCCGGCGCTGTGACCGCCCCGGCCGCGATTCGAGTCATCGATCTCGGGCGGCGGGGCTACGACGACGTCCTGACCCTGCAGCGGCGGCTCTGCCGTGAACGAGTCGACGGCCTCCGCCACGAAGATCTACTGCTGCTCGTCGAGCACGAGCCGGTGATTACGCTCGGACGGGGCACCAAGACGTCGAGCCTTCCGATCGGCGCCGACGAGCTTACCCGCCGCGGACTCGAGGTCGTCGAGGTTGAGCGCGGCGGGGATGTAACCCTCCACGCGCCGGGACAATTGGTCGGCTATCCGATCTTCAACCTCCAGCATCACCGGCCCGACCTCCACTGGTATCTCCGGCAACTCGAAGAAACGCTGATCGTGGCGTTGGGCTCGTTCGGCATCGAGGCCGAACGACACGCCGGCTTGACCGGGGTGTGGACCGACGGCCGGAAGATCGCGAGCATCGGCATTCATGTGAAGCAATGGGTCACGTTCCACGGCTTCGCGCTGAACGTGACCACCGCGCTCGACCTCTTCGACCTGATCGTACCATGCGGGATTGCCGGCGTTCGGATGACCAGTGTGGCCGATCGAATCGGGCGGCGGGCCGGCCTGATGGCGGAGGTACGGAGCAGGGTGATCGCCGGGTTCGGCTCCGTTTTCGAGCGCGCGATCGCCGTCGGGTCGGAGCGGGATCTGGCGCCGGTGGGGCCACCGGCTCCCTGACCCACGGCGGGGCCATGGACGGACCCCAGGTATTATCTTCCGCCATCATGGCGGAGCCTCTTGACCTCACCAAGCTGAACGCGGTCGCGGACGACAAGATCCGGGACATCCTCAAGGCCGCCTCGAGTTGGGCCACCGAGGCGCCGGCGGCGCTGACCCCTGCGATTCGGGCGGTGTGCGTACGGCTGGCCGAGATGGTGGCGGATCAGCGGCATTACCTGGCGCCGGTGTCGGAGGCCGAGGAAGCGGCCCGGGGCGCGGTGCTCGGGGCCGTCGCCGAACGGCTGCGGCGCGAGCCGGTGACGACGGGCATCGACGGCCTGTTGGCCGAGCTCTCGGAGCTCGAACTCCGGGCGACCGCGTCATGGTCGCTGGTGGCCGGCGCCCAAAGCGACTGGATCGCAACGGCCACCCAGTTCCTCGAAAAGCAAGCGGCCGCTCTCCCGGTTGGAGAGCGGCCGGATCCCTATTGGGCCGACGATGTCGTAGCCGGAATCATCGTGTCGGTCCGGGCGCTGATCGGCGTCGATGAACTCCACGCTCGCACCGAGGCCCGCTACTCCGGGAGCCACAAGCGGATTGCCCCCGACGAACCGCCGGTCTGATCACACCGTCTTTTCGCCGAGCTTCTCGTAGAATCGTCCGAACACCCGAATCCCTTCCCACAACTGTTGCAGGTCGAGTTTTTCGTTCGGCGAGTGGAGACCGTCGTCCGGGAGGCCAATACCCGTCAGAATGACCGGGGCGCCGGCTTTCGCGAACTGGGTCACCACCGGGATCGACCCACCAGCCCGGACGGGCACGGTGCCGCGGCCTACCACCTCGGCAAAGGCGGCGTCGAGCGTCTTGAACGCCGGGTGCTCGACATCGACCTCGACCGGATCGCCGCCATGCAGAACTCGGACTTCGACGTCGGCCCACTCCGGGGCGAGCTTTGCGACCGTCTTTTTCAACCACTTGGCGACCTTCTCGAACGGAAGACCGGGCACCAGGCGGAGACTGACCTTGGCCATCGCGGTGGCCGGAATCACGGTCTTGGCGCCCTCGCCGGTGAAGCCGCCCCGGATGCCGTGGATTTCGAACGTGGGGAGGGCCCAGACCCGCTCAAGGACCGAGACCTTCTGGAGCCCGGTGAGCGCCTTGCCGGTCACTTCTTCCTTCAGGAACCGGGCCTCGTCGAACGGCAGTTGTCTCCAACCTTTGAGTTCCTGCTTGGTGGGCGGCTTGACCGACTTGTAGAGCTTTGGAATGTTGATCTTGCCGGACCGGCCCTTGAGGTCGGACAACAACCGGGCCAAGGTCTCCATGGCATTGGGGGCGGCGCCACCGTAGCTCCCCGAGTGGAGATCGCGCTCGGCGGTCCGGACGTGGATTTCGGCGTAGCAGAGGCCCCGAAGCGCGGTATAGACGGCCGGCCACCCGACATCGAAGTACGCCATGTCACAGATCAAGATGGCGTCGGCCTTGGCGCGGTCCGGCTCAGCGGTGAGGATGTCCTCGATGACATGCCCGCCGCTCTCCTCTTCGCCCTCGATCATGAATCGGATGTTGATGGGGGGCTTGCCGCCCTGTAGCACGGCCTCGTAGGCCTTCATCAGACAGTAGACTTGGCCTTTGTCATCAGCGGCGCCCCGGGCATAGATCCGGCCGTCCCGAACGGTCGGCTCGAAGGGTGGGGTATTCCATTCATGGATCGGATCGACCGGTTGGACGTCGTAGTGCCCATACACCAACAGGGTCGGCGCCCCCGGCACTTGGGGGCTCTCGGCCCACACCACCGGATGGCCTTTGCCCTCGAGCAGTTGGACGACGGGAAAGCCGAGGCGCTTGAATTGGTCCATCAGCCAGCCGGCGGCCCGGCGGCAATCCTGGGCGTGATTGGGCAGGGCGCTAATGCTCGGAATCGAGAGGAATTCGACCAGTTCCTTGAGCATCCGGTCGCGTTCGCGGGTCGTAAAATTGGAGTCCATTCGTGATACTAGCATCCGGCCCCCGGTTTCGCCACCTAGCCGTTACCGGGCATTGCGGTGATTATTGACAGGTAAACCACCCCAAAGCCTGAGGCACCATGCGCGCACTCCGATTCCTCCCGGTTCTCGGGTTGGCGGCCTTCACCGCCACAATGGCCGCGGCCCAGCAGTCCGGCGGCCGGAAGACCCTCGATCTGACCGAGCTCAGTTTCTGGAAGTCGATCCGGAACCCCGCGACCTCAGCCGACGGCCGCTGGTTCGCCTACGTGCTGGCGCCGAACGAAGGCGACGCCGAAGTGGTGGTGCGGCCGACGAGCGCGGGGGGCCGGGAATGGCGGTTCCCGATCGGTGAGCCGGTGGTCCAGCCGTTCAACCCGTTTGATCAGACGCCCCGGAACGCGCCCCTGGTGATCTCGGGCGACGCCAAATGGACCGCGTTCTCGACCTACCCGACCGCTGAGGAAACCAAGAAGCTCAAGAAAGACAAGAAGCCGATTCAAACCGGCCTCGTGGTGGTCAATCTCGCCACCGGCGAGAAGCGGGATTTCGAGAAGATCCAACGGTTCAGCTTTGCGGGGGAGAACCCGGCCTGGGTCGCGATGAAGCGGTATCCGGCCGAAGGGGCCACGGCCTCAGATCTCGTGCTGCTCGACCTCCGGACCGGCACGGTCGGCACGATCGGTTCGGTGGCCGACTACGCGTTGGATGACACCGGCGGGTGGTTGGCCTGGACCACCGAAGCCAAAGATCTCGTGGGCAACGGGGTGCAGATCCGGAACCTCGCCACCGACCAAGTCAAAACCATCGAGAGCGACAAGGCCGTCTACCGGCGCTTGGCGTGGGCGGATAGCGGGCTGGCCCTGGCGGTACTCCGCGGCCGGCCCGACAGTGCCCGGGGCGACACGGTGTACGCGGTGGTGGGAATCACCAGCGTGGGCGGCGGCAACACGAAGGCCGTCTATGAGCCGAGTCCGGCAAACGGCCTGGCGGCCGACCGCCGGGTCAGTCCGGACCGCACTCCTCGGTGGACCGCCGATTTTACGGCCCTGGCCTTTGGAATCACGGCCCGCCGGAATGGCCCCGAATCCAAGACCGGCCGGCCCGACGTGAAGCCGGTGGCCGGGACCCCGGGCATGATGCAAACGCCCGCCGGCGCCGGCGGCACGGACGACGACCTCCCAACCCTGGTGATTTGGCACGGCAAAGAGGGCCGGCTCCAATCGCAACAGCAGGTCGAAGAGGGACGCGACAAAACCTTCTCCTCCCTGGCGCTCTACCGAGTGGCCGAACGGAAGTTCCTGGCGCTCGCGGATGACGAACTTCGCGACGTGGAGCTCACCCCGCGCGACCGGTACGGACTCGGCACCGACCGCCGGGCCTACGAGCGGCGGGACAACATCGACGGCGGCCAGCGCCGGGACTACTACGCCATCGACTTGAAGACCGGGACCCGGACGCCGATCAAGAAGACCGCCTCCTATCCGATCCGGCCGTCGCCCGACGGCACCAAGGCGCTGTTCTACGACAACGGCGAATATCACGTCTACGACTTTCTGACCGGGCAGACCAAGGCGGTTACCCTGGGCGCGCCGACCACGTTCATCGATACGGAGGACGACCACAACGTGGACCGCCCGCCGGTCGAGCCGTTAGGCTGGTCGGCCGACAGCCGGTTCGTCCTGTTGTTCGACAACTGGGATGTCTGGCGCGTGGCGGCCACGGGCGGGAGCTTCGTCAACCTGACC
Organism: Gemmatimonadota bacterium; assembly: GCA_031375485.1. Taxonomy (GTDB): domain Bacteria; phylum Gemmatimonadota; class Gemmatimonadetes; order Gemmatimonadales; family GWC2-71-9; genus SHZU01. The sequence continues at coordinate 16,647 of JANMHX010000005.1, forward strand.
GGGACCGGCAAGCGGGACAAGATCCGGTTTACCAGGCGGCTGGTCATCGATCCCAAGGAGAAGGGCATCGACTTGACCAAGCCGATGTACCTCCAGACCTACGGTGAGTGGACGAAGAAGGAAGGCCTGGCCCGGGTCACCCCGGCCAAGCCCGGCGCCGAGATGCTACTGGCGGACGACGCCAAGTTCTTCGTGAACCGGGCCCGCGATGCCGAGACCTGGGTCTATACCCGGCAAACCGTCCGCGAGTTTCCGGACTACTGGGTGGCGGACGCCAAGCTGGCCAACCCGGTCCGGCTGACCGACGCCAATCCCCAGCAGAAGGACTATGCCTGGTCCTCCGGCGCCCAGCTGGTGAATTACGTGTCCGAGAAGGGCGACAGCCTACAGGGGGCGCTCTATTTGCCGGCCAACTATGAGCCGGGCAAGAAGTATCCGACCGTGGTGTACATCTACGAGAAGCTCTCTCAGGGGCTTCACAGCTACGCGGTGCCGAACGAAACCCGGGCCTTCAACCCGAGCATCTATACCAGCCGCGGGTATGCCGTCTTCCAGCCCGACATCGTGTACCGGATCAACGACCCCGGCATGTCGTCGGTGTGGTGCGTGGTGCCCGCGGTCAAAGCCGCCATCGCGACGGGGATCGTGGACCCGGCCAAGGTCGGGCTCCACGGCCATTCCTGGGGCGGCTATCAGTCATCGTTCTTGGCCACCCAGACCGGCAAGCTCTTCAGCGGCATCGTGACCGGCGCGCCGCTGACCGACATGATCTCGATGTACAACTCGATCTACTGGAATACCGGCACCGCCGACATGGCGATCTTCGAGACTTCGCAGGGCCGGTTCAAGGGGAGCTACCTCGACAACCACGAGGCCTACATCCGGAATTCGCCGGCCTTCTTCGTCAAGCAAGTGGAGACGCCGGTGATGATTCTGCACAACGAGAAGGACGGCGCGGTCGATTTCAACCAGGGGATCACGTTCTTCAATTCACTGCGGGAGCAGGACAAGGACGTGATCATGTTGCAGTACGTCGGCGAAAATCACGGACTGCAGCTCCCCAAGAACCAGAAGGACTACACGGTCCGGATGCAGGAGTACTTCGACCATTACCTGAAGGGGCTCCCGGCACCGGATTGGATGAAAGAGGGCGTGCCCCGGCTCAAGATGGAGGAGCATTTGAAGAGCCGGCAGAAGAGGCCCAAGGCCATCTCCTAGCGCGTCAGGGCCGCTCCGTCGGCGAGCGGGGGCCAGGGCCCGGCAACGCCGGCCAGACGCCCCCGGCCGCCTCGGCCTCGAGCAAGGCCTCGGCGGACGGATACCGGTAGATGACGGGGGCTTGGTGCTGAAACAGGCCGCCGGTGTCGGCGGTCGGGCCGTAGGTTGAGTAGAGCGGCCGGTCGAGCAAGCGGAGATAGACGGTCAGCTGGGCCCGATGATGGGCGGTATGAACCAGCCGCCGGGTGAGGACCCAGGCCCGGGTCCGGGGCACGTCGAAGAACGTCGTCGGCTCCCCGAACCACTCCGGGTCCTTGGCGTCGAGGACCTCGCGCCGCTGCCGCGACACCTCGTCGTAGTGGCGTAAGAACGAGAGCCGGTCCTCGACTGCCGGCAACTCCGGCCGGCCGATGTCGATCCCGAGCATCCGGACCATCCAGCCGTGCTCCGAGACGCACTGGTGGACCATGTGCTCGTGGGGCGTGCGGGCCAGGGGTGCCGGGCGGAATCCGAGCTCGTCGTCCCGAAACTCGGCCCAGACCGAGAGGGTCTTCAGGCGTTCGGTCTGGTAGCTTTCGGCAAAGAAACTGAATGGATGCGGCATGATTCCCTCTAGAGTATTTTAGGCTCCATGCATCCGAACGAACATGCGGCGCATAACCCCGATTTCCTGTGGCGGAATCCCGACCCCAAACCCTCCTACGACGTCATCATCGTCGGGGGTGGACTGCACGGGCTTTCGACGGCCTATTACCTGGCAAAGAACCACGGGATCACCAATGTAGCGGTGGTGGAGCGGGCCTGGCTTGGCAATGGCAACGCGGTCCGGAACACCACGGTGGTTCGGTCCAACTACCTCCGGGACGAGAGCGCCGCCTTGTATGAACATGGCCTCAAGATCTGGGAGACCTGGGGCCAGGAACTCGACTACGATCTGTTGTTCGACCAGCGAGGCGTCCTCAACCTGATCCACGGGCAGTCGAATCTCCATACCGGCCAGCGGAACACCTTCGCCAATCGGTTGAACGGGATTGACGCCGAGGTCCTCGATGCCCAATCGGTCAAGGAGTTTTGCCCGATCGTCAATATCTCTCCGGAAGCCCGGTACCCGGTCATCGGAGGCACCCTGCAGCGCCGAGGCGGAATTGCCCGCCATGACGCGGTGGTCTTTGCGCTGGCCCGGGCCGCCAACCGGCTCGGCGTCGACCTGATCCAGAACTGCGAAGTCACCGGTTTTGAAAAGGACGGCGATCGCGTCACCGGTGTCGTGACGACGCGGGGCCGGATCGGCGCTAGCCGGATCGGCTTGGTCGGCGCCGGCCGGTCTCCGGTGTTGGCCGCGATGGCCGGCTTCGACCTCCCGATTCAAAGTTCGCCGCTCCAGGCGCTGGTGTCCGATATCGTCGAGCAGGTGCTCCCGTGCGTCGTCATGTCGGGCGCGGTGCATGTGTACGTGAGCCAAGCGCACAAAGGCGAGTTGGTCATGGGCGCGGGCCGGGACCCCTACATCTCGTACGCCCAACGGGGTTCGTTTCATATCATCGAAGACCAGATGGCCGCCGCCCTCGAATTGTTTCCGATCTTCAGCCGGATCCATATGCTCCGGACCTGGGCCGGGATCGTCGACGTCGCTCCGGATGCCTCGCCGATCGTCGGGCTGACCCCGATTCGAGATCTGTTCATCAACTGTGGGTGGGGCACCGGCGGGTTCAAGGCCACGCCGGGCTCCGGTTGGGTCTTTGCCGATACCATCGCCAACGGCACCCCGCATCCCTTGGTCGTGCCGTTTTCCCTGGCCCGATTCGAAACCGGCGACCTGATCGACGAACACGGCGCGGCCGCCGTGGCCCACTAGGAATCTCGCGATGCTGCAAATCCGTTGCCCGTGGTGCGGGCCCCGTGAGGAAAACGAATTCCACTACGGTGGCGAAGCCCACATCGCGTATCCAGGATCCGATGCCGACGATGCCGCGTGGGCCAAGTTCTTGTTCTACCGCAACAATCCCGTAGGGGCCTTTGCCGAACGGTGGACCCACGTGGCCGGCTGCCGCCGGTGGTTCCATGTCGTCCGGGACACGATGACGAGCGAGATCCGGGGTTCGTACTTGACGACCGAGAAACCGGAGGACGCCCGATGAAGCGGCTCCCAACCGGTGGGACGATCGACCGGACCCGGGAGCTGTCCTTCTCGTGGAATGGCCGGCCGCTCCGGGCGCACCCGGGCGACACGCTCGCCTCGGCGCTCCTGGCCAACAGCATCGCGGTGATCGGATCGGGTGTCTCCCTCAAACGGCCCCGCGGCGTGATGAGTGCCGGCGCCGAAGAGGCCCATGCGTTCGCGCAGCTCGGCGAAGGCGGGGCGTCCGAGCCGTTGACCCGGGCGACGACGGTGGAAGTGTTCGAGGGCCTGGTGGCCCGGGGATTGTCCACCAAGGGCGTGCTCGAAGCAGGCGTCGACCCGAGCCGGCCCGACCGTCGCACCGGGCATTGCGACGTCCTCGTGATCGGCGGCGGCCCGGCCGGTCTCCTCGCCGCGCTCACCGCGGCCACCGCCGGGGCCCGGGTCATCCTGGCCGATCAGCGACCGTCGCTCGGGGGCGCCCTCCTCGGTGATCAGGACGTGATTGATGGGCAGGAGGCCTCGGCTTGGATCGCAGCCCAGGAAGCGGCACTCCAGGCGGCCTCGGAAGTCCGGATCCTCAGGCGGACCACGGCCATGGTGGCGCTCGATCAGAATGGCATGATGCTCGTCGAGCGCCGCGGACAGCCGAGGCTTTGGCAGATCCGGGCCCGCCAGATCATCCTCGCCACTGGCTCACTCGAACGCCCGATCGTGTTTCAGGACAACGACCGGCCGGGGATCTTGCTGGCTGCCGCGGTGCGTCGGTATCTCCACCAATTTGCGCTGGCGCCGGAACGGACCGTCGTGTTTACCGGCAACGACGACGCTTACCGGACCGCGCTCGACCTCGTGGCGGCGGGCCAAACGGTGGCCGCCATCGTCGACCCCCGCCCGGCGCCGGGGGGTACCCTCGCGGACCGGGCCCGCGCCGCCGGAATCCGGATGATCACCGGCTCGGTGGTCATCGGCACCGACGGCGACGCTGACGGGGTCTTGATCGCGGCGCGGGTCGCGCCGTTAGCCGGTGGTGACGCGGAGCGAATCGAGTGTGACGGGCTCGCCGTATCGGGTGGGTTCGACCCGGTCCTCGACCTTCATCACCAGCGGCGCGGCCCCACGGCTTGGAACGAGTCACTGGCCACGTTCGTCGCCGCCGACCCCGTGCCGGGTTATCAGGTTGCGGGGGCGCTGACCGGAGCGTTCGAGTTGGCGGGCTGTCTTCGAACCGGGATCGAGGCGGGACGCGCCGCGGCCGCGGCGGCCGGGTTTCCCGCCGGCAACACCAGGGTCCCCGACACGGCCCCGATCCACGTCCAGCCGTCGGTTCCGATCTGGCAGATTCCCGCCCCCGACGAGGACGAGGGCCGGTCGTTCGTCGACCTCCATCGCGACGTGACGGTTGCGGGCGTGCACCGCGCGTTGGGCGCCGGGATCCGCTCGGCGGAGCATCTCAAGCGCTACACCCTGATCGGCACCGGGGTGGAACAGGGCCGGACCTCGAAGGTGAACGCGGGGATGCTCGCCGCCCGGTACCAGGACGGCCCAATGGGCACGTCGAGCGCCCGGCCCCCGGTGGAGCCGATCGCCTACTCGGTCCTGGCGGGCCGGGCCCGGGGGGCGATGTTCGAGCCGGTCCGGACCACCCCGATTCACCCGGCCCATGTGGCCGCGGGCGCGGTCTTCGAAAACGTCGGGCAGTGGAAACGGCCCCGCTACTACCCGCGGGCCGGGGAGTCCATGGCCGACGCGGTCCAACGCGAATGCCGCGCCGCGCGCCGGGCCGTGGCGATGATGGACGCCTCGACGTTAGGCAAGATCGACGTCCAGGGTCCGGACGCGGCCGAGTTCCTGGAACGCCTCTACTTCAACAAGATCGCCAACCTGAAACCCGGCCGGGCTCGGTACAGCGCGATGTGCCGGCTCGACGGCATCCTGTTCGACGATGGCGTCATCATGCGGCTCGCCGAGGACCGGTTCTTCGTCACCACGTCGACCAGTCATGCCGGCCCGGTCATGGAGTGGATGGAGGAATGGCTCCAGACCGAGTGGCCGGACCTCCGGGTCTGGCTCACCTCGATCACCGAGCAGTGGGCCACCATTGCCGTGGTCGGACCGTTGGCCCGGACCGTCCTCGCGGCGGCCGACACGGATCTCGACTTGTCGGCGTCGGCCTTTCCCTTCATGACCGTTCGGTCCGGCACCGTGGCCGGTTTGGCGGCCCAGGTGGCCCGGGTGAGCTTCTCGGGCGAGTTGGCCTTTGAAGTGAGCGTGCCCGGGTACCGGGGCGAAGCGCTCTGGAACACCCTGATGGCCGCCGGCATGCCCCATGGCATCACGCCCTATGGTCTCGAAGCGCTGAGCGTGCTCCGGGCCGAAAAGGGGTTTCTCATCGTGGGCCAAGATACCGACGCCAGTACCACGCCCGTCGACGCCGGACTCAGTTGGATGATGACCAAAGAGCGAGACTTCATCGGCAAGCGGTCCCTCCGCCGGAAAGCCATGGTGGCCCCCGGCCGGCCCCGGCTGGTCGGATTCCTCCCCGCCGATCCCGCCGCGGTGGTGCTCGAGGGGGCCCAATTGGTCGAGGACCCAGCCCAAGCCATGCCGATGACCATGATCGGCCACGTGACCTCGAGCTTCTGGAGCACCACGTTAGGCCGGAGCTTCGGGTTGGCCATGGTCAAGGGCGGCGCCGAGCGGTTGGGCCACACCCTGTACGCCTGCACCGGCTCCGACTCGATGGCGGTCACCCTCGTTGATCCGGTGTTCTACGACCGCGAAGGAGCCCGCCGGGATGGCTGACCCCACCACCTGCCGGCTCACCCCCCTGCCCCGGCTGACTCAGATTGCCTTCCATGTCACCGACCGTTCAGCTCCGATCGTGGCCCGGGCCCTTGGGCTCGAGGCACTACCGGCCGCCAACCGGTTCGCGGCCGCCGAGGGGGGCAACGTGCTCTGGATAAGCCCGACCGAGTTCTTTGCCATAGGTGAGTCCACCGCCCCGCTCGAAGC
>JANMHX010000007.1:0-10184 GCA_031375485.1 Gemmatimonadota bacterium
GGCCGCGGGCTCCTTGGCGAGGTAGTAGCCGCCCTTGGCGCCGCGGACGCTCTCGACCAGGCCGGCCCGGCGGAGACGAAGCAGGATCTGCTCGACGTAGTCGGCCGGAAGCCGTTCGACTTCGGCAAGCTCTCGGGCCGCTACCGGGGCCACCCCGCCCCGGCCCCGTTTAGCCAAGTGGATCGAGATGATCAGACTGTATTCGGTCCAGGTAGTAATCCGCATGCCGAGAATGTAGTGCTTCGGGAGAATTCCGACCAGCCTACTCGGGGTGACGGATGACCAGCTCGCGAATCGCGGCCGTATCGGGCTCCATCCGCCGCTGAACCGGGGCCCGGCCGGGTACCTTGGTCCGGATGTCGAGCGAGCGATCCCGGGGTACGCCACAGACCTGGAACGCGCCGGCCGGGCCGGGCGTGATCTCCCATTGGGTGCCCTTACTGCCGATGGCCACGATACTGCCGGTCCGCGCCACGGTTTTGAGATCCGAGCCAACCGTGATGATGGCGCCCGCCATCGCGAGACCGGTCAGACTGTCCGTGATCATGCCAACGAGGAGGGCCCGACTGGAATCGAGTTGGTCGACGCCACAGAGCCGCCGCAGGGTGGCCGCGAGACCGGGCGTCCCGACATCGGTGGTGTCGGTTTGGCCCCGCCGGAGCTGCGCCGAAGCCCGGAGCGGATCGAGTCCGATCAGCCGAAAACCCGGGTGCTCGACGGTCAGGAGATAGTCCCCGGTGCCCGGGGAGTTGATCCGGAATCGCCCAGCCAGATCGGTGGTATCCGCAAACGCGCCCTGTTGGAGGCTGACCACGGCCCCAGCCAGGGGACGCTTTCGGAGCGAGTCGAACACGGTACCCACCACGGCCGTCGACCCCACAATCTGAGGGAGGCCGGCCACGGACCGGGCCGAACCGCCGGCCTCCCGATAGCCAGTCACGCTATCGACCTGGCCGACCCGTACGAGCCGCCGCCGGGTCACCGGCATCCTGATCGACCACGACCCGACGATCCAACCCCCACTCGGCAGGCGAACGAACTCAATCCGGCCTCCGATGCCGAGGGTGCCCCGCGGCCACTCGACACCGGTATAGGTGTACTGAAGGTCGCGAAGCTCGAGCGTCTTGGTATCCAACCACAGCACGCCGGAAATATCGGGCACCGATCGCGACGGGGTCGGCTGAAACTCGAGCCCGACTCGGAGGCTGGAATCGGAACCCGGATTGGCCGGACGGAAGCAGTGGTCGTCCAGGAATTGTTCCGAGAGGAGGAGATCAGCATCCGGGCCGTGAAACCAGAGCCCATCGGATCGCTCCTGGACGTAGCCGAAGCGACTCAGGCTATCGGGATCGATGCTGGCAAAGGGCCGGGCCGTCGTGGCTCGACGGGCGTCGCTCGTCTCGCTCACAATCCGGCCGCGGGAATCGAGCCGACGTTCGAAGGTCTTGACCTCGAGTTCCATGGGCTTGGTTCGGGTGATCTGGGTCCCAGTCAGCGCCTTTCGGGCTTCCTCCCAGAGGCGGGCCGCCGCCGTGCCCCGAGCCTCCCCAAGTTCGCATTGGGCTGGCCGGGTGCTCGCCACTACCAACTCATTCAGGTTGAGGGGCGCGCCCTCCAACGTCACCAACCGTTCGGTGGCGGGGCCGGCCTGAAGATCGATCGGATCGCCGATCGTCCCTTGATATCCAATGGCGTCGACCCGAAGGCGGTACCGACCCGGGTTCGGCGCGGTAATGATGGCGCGTCCCCGTTCGTCGGTCAGGACTTGTACGGCCCGCTTACCGCCGATGTCCTGCAGCGAAACGAGCGCGCCGGCCAGGGCCCCTCCGCCCGGCTGACCGTTGACCCTGACCGCCACCGACTGGGCGGCCATGGCGGCGGGGGCGAAGCCGAGTGCCGTGAGAACCTGGAACCGGAGCCGTGATTGGGCGCGCATGGCTTTGAACTTAGGCGGCGAGCGGGGTCCGGCCTACCCGTCGTTGCAGGGCAATCCGAATCGCCACGAACCCGAGGGCGGGGCCGACGGCCAGCAACGGAAAGGCCCACGGCGTAGCCGGTCCACCAAGGCCGGCCACCATTTGAATCGCTGCCATGGTGAGCAGAAAACCCATCGAGGTCTGGAGGGTCAGCGCCGTTCCCACCGCGTGCGGAGGGGCCAGTTCCGTGACCAACGCACTGTATTGGGCCGAATCGGCAATGATCGCCACGCCCCAGACCAGAATCACCCCAAGGCGGAGCCACCCGGGACCCTGGAACACCAGCGCCGAGGCGACGGCCGCCGTGCCGCTGACCGCGAGCGACCAGAGGACGACCCGCTCTCGTCCCATCCGGTCGGCGGCCAACCCGCCGCCAACGCAGCCCACGGCTCCGACCGCGATGCTGAGGCCGGCCAGCGCGGCCACGGACCTCGGCGACGCGCCGGGGAGCGAGGCGGCCCAATAGGTCGCCACGAAGCTCCAGAAGGCATAGAGTTCCCACATGTGACCGAGGTATCCCGCCGTCACCAACCGGAGATCGCCGATCCGGACGACGTCGCCGACCAACCGCCATGAGAATGGCCGGGCCGGGAAGGCGAACGGCCCGTCGCGATATCCAACGGCCACCAGGAGCCCGGCCAGCGCCGCCGCGGCGGCCGTGGAGCCCACCACCGCCTCCAGACTCAGGCCGCCTAACGCTTCGACCAGATAGGGAGACGCCTTCCCGACGGTCAGGGCGCCGACCACGGCCCCAATGGCAACGCCGCGCCGGTCTTTGAACCAGGTGGCCGCCATCTTCATGGCTGGCGGATAGACCCCGGCCAGACAGAACCCAAGCAGGAACCTGGTGAGGAGAGCCGCAGCGTACCCCGTGGCCAGCAGGAGCGATGCATTGGCGATCGCCGCAGCCACCGCGGACCCCGCGACGTACCATCGCGCCGGGATCACATCGGCCCAGTTGAGGAGGGCCGCCGTCAGCGTCCCAGCGACGAACCCGAACTGGACCGCGGACGTCAGCCACGCCACCTGAGACGCCGTCAGGGCCCAGGCCGCCGCCAGTTGGTGGGCCGCCGCGCCCCCCGCAAACCAGCCCGCCATGCCGAGGAGCTCGACGGCGGCGAGCAACCCGAGCATGGCCCAGGGGCGGGTTCCCCCGCCCGGTTGGGTCACCGGCTTTCGACCGATGCCCGTTTCGCGACATGGCGCGCCATCTGGCGCACCATCTCGGCGTTGGTGACCGGCTGCCACCCGTGCGGCTTCATGGGCCGGCCGTATTGGAAGGTGGCCTGGCCTTTCAACGCCTTGAAGGTCGCTTCCATTTTGTACACGCCGAGATTGAGGAAGTAGTTGTCCATGTCGCCAACCCAGACGGTAATCTTGCCGTTCAAGTCCTTCCCGATCGTCGACCAGTTCTGCTTGAGATAGTGGTTCAGGTCATAGCCGTTGTCACGCCAGTATGCCGCCACTGATTTGTCGATCGTTCCGGTGACCCGGTCGAATAGTGGCTTCGGATAGCCGTCGTCTCCCACCGGTCCGTAGGTCGCGTCATACGCCTCCAACTGCTGTCCGCCCCGGACCCGGCTCCCGAGCACCCGCTCCAACTGCGCCATTTGCCGGACCGTGGTTTGAGGTTGGCCGTCCTCAGCCCGGCTCAAGAACCGGTCGTGCAGCAGCCACTGGTTCGGACCGGCATTCGGCATGAAGGCATTGGTGTCGGCATAGTTGTCGATCATCTGGTTGCGAGAGAAATCGACGCCGTCCGGATAGAGCGACCAGGTGCCCCCGAAGAACTTCGGTTGCTGGATCTGGAGCGCGAGCGCTTCCCAGCCACCGGTCGATCCTCCAGTGAGCAGCCTGGCGTAGGACTTCGGAATCAACCGGAACTTCTCTTCGAGATAGGGAATCAGCTCCTTGATCAAGGCGTCCTGATAGGGGCCGGTATTGGCCGAGTTGACCGCGTACGAGTCGTCGTAATAGGGGGTCGGGTGTTGGAACGAGATGGCGACCATCTTCGGAAACCCGGGACTCGTCCATGATTGCGCAAACTCGTACCCCGGCTCGCGAGCCGTCCGGACCGCGCGGGCCGCCCGCGCCTCGGCGGCTTCGGGCTTGCCCTCCGGATTGAAGCCAAAGGGCGCGCCCTCCCCGAAGTGGCCCTGGATGTAGATCGCCGGGTAGCGGGTGGTGGGGTTCTCGTCCCACCCTTTCGGGAGCAGCACGGTGGCGCCGAGGTACACCGGCTTGCCCCACCAGGCCGACAGGAGCGGGCTTGGGATCTTGATCCGTTTGACCCAGCGGGTATCGGCCAGGGTTTCGACCGGCGGCAGCACCTTGGTCAGCGTGAGGCTGAGATGAGATCCGTTCGGATCCCAGGTCACGGACTGGACGTCGCTCACCAGGTTTCCCGGCGTGCGGTTCCATTGGCGGCCCTCCCATTGGTCCCACGGGACCCAGATCGTCTTCCCGTGCTTCGGCGTGACCTTGGTGTAGACGACCATCAGCGCCTGCACGAAGTAGGTGCCCGCCGGAATGTCTCGCAGACTCTTGGTCGGGAAGCCTAACGTGGCGGCGTCGATGACCGCGGGCCGGCCGGCCTCGAGTTCGCTCACGTCGACGCCGAAGAACGGGACCCCGCCGGCGTACGAGCCCGCCTGCAAGCGCGGCTCGCGGGCATTGTCGCGGGAAAAGATGACGAAGGCCCGTCCCGTGATCGGGGGGCTCCCGACGCCCGGACCGACCACGACGTCGACCCGCTGCGCGGCGAGCGAGGTCCCCGCCCCGAGGCTCAGCGCGATCGCCACCATTCTGAATCGGTTCAGGGTCCGCATTCAACCACCTCCCGGCAAGGGTTTTCCGCCGGGGATGCCGAGTTCGGTCATCGCCCGGAGGTCGAGGGTGTCCTCGAGTTCGGTTTCGGTCAGGATCTTTTTCTTGGCCACCAGGTCCCTGACCGTCACGCCCGTCGCCATCGCCTCCTTGGCGAGTTTGGCGGATTCACTGTAGCCGATTTTCGGGGCCAGCGCGGTCACCAACGCCGGGCTCCGTTCCAACCAGTACCGGCATTGCTGTTCGTCCGCCTCGACGCCCCTGATGCAGGCCACGTCGAACTGGCGCGTGGCGTTGGCCAGGATGATCAGGGCGAAGACGATGTTGTGGGTAATAACGGGCATCATCACGTTGAGTTCGAGCTGGCCGGCCTCCGCCGCCAAGGCCACGGTCGCGTCGCAGCCGAGGACTTGGAAGCAGACTTGATTCACCATCTCGGCGATCGACGGGTTGACCTTACCCGGCATGATGCTCGACCCGGGCTGAACCTCAGGCAGACGGATCTCCGCGAGCCCGGTCCGGGGCCCCGAGGCCAGTAGCCGGATGTCGTTGGCGATCTTGTTCAGATCGAGCGTGCAGGCGCGCACCGCCCCGCTGAACGTGGCGATGTCGCCCATCGACTGCATCAACTGAATCCGGTCGTCGGCCTCCTCGAGATCGAGCCCGGTCAGGCGCCGAAGATTCGTCACCATCAGGGCCGGATACGCCACTTCGGCGTTCAGGCCGGTGCCGACGGCGGTCCCGCCGATGTTCATCGGCCTGAGCCACCGGGCCGCCTCGATCAGCTTGTCCCGGTGACGGGCCATGGTGTGCCCGTAGGCCGTGAACTCCTGGCCGAGCCGAATCGGCGTCGCATCCTGGAGATGGGTGCGTCCCGACTTCAAGACGTGGTCGAACTGCCGTCCCTTCGCCAGGCAGGCCTCGGCCAGTCCTTGCAGGGCCGCGAGCAGCGCGGGGAGGGTGGCGAGCGTGGCGAGACGCATGGCGGTTGGAATCACGTCATTGGTGCTCTGGGCCATGTTGACGTGGTCGTTGGGATGCACCGGGGCGTAGGAACCGCGCGGCGTGCCGAGGAGTTCATTGGCCCGGTTGGCGAGGACCTCGTTACAGTTCATGTTGTGGGACGTGCCGGCTCCGGCCTGGTACACATCGACGACGAACTGGTCGCGATGCCGGCCGGCCAGAATCTCGTCAGCGGCCGCGATGATCGCATCAGCCACCCGGGGCTCGAGTCGACCGGTGTGTTTGTGGGTCTCCGCTGCCGCTCGTTTGATCCAGATCACCGCATCGACGAAGGCCGGCAGCGGTTTCAGGCCGGAGATCGGGAAGTTCTCCACGGCGCGTAACGTCTGGATACCATAGAGCGCGGCGGCGGGGACCGGCTTCTCGCCGAGGGGGTCCTTCTCGATCCGATAGGACATAGCGTTGGCAACCGCTCAGAGAGGAGATGACCGTGTCTGTCTATTTGCTCGATCCCGCGGCGCGGGCCACGTTCTCGCCGGCGCAAGGGACCAAGGCCGACCTGGCCCGCGGCGACCGTCTTTTTCTCGGCCTTAACTGCTTCGAGCCGGGACAACCGCAACGAGTCCACCGGCACGACGGTGCCGACAAATTCTATCTGATCGTCTCGGGAAAGGCGAGAATGGCGGTCGGGGAGGATGAGTTCGAGGCGGGCCCGGGCGCGTTGGTCTGGGCGCCCGCCGGCGTACCCCATGGCGTCCTGGAGGCCCGGGAGCGAACGGTCATGCTGGTGGGGCTGTCCCCGCCGCCAGGGTGACTGCCTAACCGCCCGGGGCGGATCGCCACGCTCCCGTGACGGCGCCTTGACACGGCGGTGGCCGGTTCGAAGCGTTAGGTCGCCAAGTTGGAGCAACTAACCGGCCGGGCGTTGATGCGGATCGCGATCTTTTCCGAAGTGTATTGGCCGATGGTGAGCGGGGTCTCCACCACACTGACCCGAACCGCCACCGCCTTGATGGACCGAGGCCACGCCGTTCGAGTCTACTCGGCTCGCTATCCCCTGGGCCAGCACAAGGACCGGCCGGAGGTTCACCGAAGCCCGGGCGGCGACTTCTTTCTGTCGCCCGAGGTCCAATGGGCCGCACCAAACCAGGCGGAGGTCAACGACGACCTGCGGCGGTTCGACCCCGATGTCGTGCACCTGGCCACGGAATGGTCGATGGGCTACGCCGGGCTTCGCGCGGCGAAGGCCCTTGGTGCCCCGATCATCGCCTCGGCCCACACCGATTATGAGCAGTATGCCGCCCGATATCGGCTGACGTGGGCGACCCAGCCCGGCTGGGTCTACCTTCGCTGGTTCTATCGCCAAGCGGCCCTGGTGCTGGCGCCGACGGCGGGGTATCGCCGCCATCTCGAGACGCGCGGCGTGCCGCACACGGGGCTCTGGACACGTGGAGTCGACACGGAGCGGTTCGGGCCGGCGTACCGATCCGATCGCTACCGCGCCGAGTTGGGCCTTGGCGCCGATGACCGCATCGTCTCGTACGTTGGACGGATCGCCCCGGAAAAGGGAATCGACGCTCTCCTCGACGCCTGGGACACCTTGCACGCCCGGCGGCCCGAGGCCCATCTGGTCTTCACGGGGACCGGACTCATGGAGGAGGCGATTCGGCGCCGGCAACTCCCCCGGGTGCACCTGACCGGCATGAAGCGAGGCGACGACTTGGCGACGGCCTATGCGTCGGCCGATGTGTTCGTGATGCCTTCGGTCACCGAGACATTCGGCAACGTGACGCTCGAAGCCATGGCCAGTGGGGTGCCCGTCCTGGCGGTGGCGGCCGGAGGCATTCTCGACTTCGGCCGACCCAACGACAACTGCCTCTTCGCGGCCCCAGGCCAATCCGGTCAGTTGGCCGGCGGGATTGACCGGCTCCTCGGGGATGGTGAGTTGCGGCGGCGTCTGTCCGCTGGAGGTCGCACCACCGCGTTGACCCGCCGCTGGGCACCGATCTTCGATTCGTTAGTCAGCGACTACCTGGCGGTGGCGTCGGCCGACGTCGCAGAAGCCGCCTAACGTCCTTCCGCCAAGGCGGAACACCGCCAGCACGGCGCCCAAGGACGAGCCGGCGAGGGTGGTATACGCCCGCCAGGCCACCAAGACGCCAAGATCGACGACTCCCGCGCCGCCGGACAGGAAGACGGCATCGACGACACCGATGCCGGCGGGAACCGGAGCCACCAACTGGGCGTACAAGAGCACGAACGAGCCGAGGGCGACCTCGCCCAGCCGGCCGGAGTATCCAGCTCCCCACGCCAACAGCGGAAGCACCAGCACCCGGCACAGCACGTTGACCGCGGAGCACCCGGCACTCGCGGCCAGGGCCGAGGCTGATCTCCGGAAGCGGGCCGATTCGGGCGGCCGGCGGGTCGAGCCAGCGGAGCGGGTGGCCCACCAGAGGCCGGCGATCACACCGATCGCAATGAGGGAGATCCACTCGGCGCCTTTGAACTGGCCGATCGCCGCACCCGCCCCGGTCCACCAGGTTGGGCCGTACCCGACCGCCAACGCGGCCCCGATCGCCACGGTGACAGGGGTCGCGGTCGTGACCTCGAGCGCAATGGCCCCAAGGCCGCGGCCGAGCGGGACCCGAAGCGCCTTCAGCCCGGCGATTCGGGCGGGCTCGCCCCCGACCCGAAACGGAGTCAGCGCCGCCCCGAGATCGGCCCAGGTATTAACGCAGAATGAATCCCACCAGCCGATCCGGACCCGGGCTATCGCCAAAAGCCAGCGGAGCCGGGCCGTCCGCGCCGCGAAGTCGAGGGCGACAAGGCCGACGGCCGCGAGGTGGGCCAGACCAAGCCGTCCCGTCATGGGCGAGGCCCGGGCAAGGCCCCGGCGATCTCCCCATAGATCCGAAAGAGTTCGTCGAACGCGGTGTCCCACCCGTGCCGGCTAGCGGCGTACGCCCGGGCCTTCGCTCCAAGTGCAGCCAGATTCGACTTCGCCAGCACGACCGCCATCTCGGCACAGTGAGCCGGCTCGCCGCTCCGGTATCGAACCCCGGCCCCCGAACCGGCCACCAGCTCCGAGGCGCCTCCTTCGTCAACCGAGAGTACGGGCGTGCCGCTGGCAAGACTCTCGAGCACGGCCAATCCGAAGGTTTCATTCGGCCCGGGCGCCACGACGAAGTCCACGGCGGCGAAGAGATCCGCCATCCGGTCCCGGCTTTCCTGGTACGGGAGCCAGATGACGCGGGACGCATACCGGTGGGTTCTCAAATGGGATTCGATCGGACCAGCCCCGACCAGCGCTAGGCGGACCCGGGTCCGGCGTTCGACTTCCGGCCAAGCGTCGAGGACGACATCAAGGCGCTTCTCGGCAGCGAACCGGCCCACGAAAAGGGCCACCGGACCCTCCGGGAGTCTCAACCCACGACGGGTCTGCTCACTCCACGCCCGTCGCCCGGGATGGAACCGGTGGAGATCGACGCCGAGGGGCACGCGCCCAATGCGGCTCACGCCAAGTTCGGCCAATTCCCGGGCGGCGAAGTCAGAAGCACAAATCACCAACGGGAATCGGTCCCCGAGGAGTCGGACGTAACTCGACAGCAGCCGCTCGGCCAGCCGGTTGACCATGCGGGCCTGATCCGGATCCGGCACCGCCAGCCGTGGAATGTGGGAGTGATAGTACCACACCATGGGCGCCTGAAGCCCCCGGTTTGCGAGCCGGGCCAGCCACGGCACCAAAAACGGACTCCCGACTTCGATGACGTTCGGACGTTCGTGATCGACGATCCGGCGGAAGCTCGCGGTCGCCAGCAGGAACCGGTACGGCGGGTTCATCGGAATCCTGGGGCCCCGAAGCCGGTAGATCCGGGAACCGCTGGAGGTATCGACTTGGTCGTCGGCCCCGGGAACCACCATGATTTGGCGGAGGCCGGGACGGACGCCGACGTACCGGGCTTTCTCGAGCAGATACGTCTTGATTCCACCGCTGGTGGACCCGAAATACTTGGTGACGTCAAGGACGCCGAGCGGGGCGTGGGGCCGCAGCCGGGGTGGCAAGTCCGTCCGGGGAAACCCGGCGGAGAGCACCAGCGAGGGTGTCGTTGGCAGCGCGAGGCGTCTGGTCACGAGACCCAACACTAACCGCGGAACACCCTCGTTAGGTCACGGGAAGATGCCTAACGGGTCACACGCCGACCAAGAACGGATTACTCCGCCGCTCGGCTCCAACTGTGGTGGCCGGACCATGACCCGAATAGACGACCGTGTCATCGGGCAGCACCAGCAACTCATCCCGGATACTCTGGATGAGGCGCTCGAAACTCCCGCCAGGGAGATCGGTGCGTCCGATCGACCCCTGGAACAGGACATCGCCAACCATCGCAACGCCCGAGGGCGCGTGGTGGAACACGACAT
>JANMHX010000012.1:0-24487 GCA_031375485.1 Gemmatimonadota bacterium
AATGACACACTGGGCCACGACTTGGGCGACCAATTGATCCGGGATGTGGCCGCGCGGCTGTCGGTCTGCTGCCGGGAGACCGACACCATCACCCGGTTGATCGGTGACTGCGGCCAGCCGGAAGTGTCCCGGCTCGGCGGCGATGAGTTCACGGTGGTGCTGCCCGACCTCACCGATGCGCAGGATGCCGACCGGGTGGCGCGGCGGATTCTCGATTGCTTCGGGGAACCGTTCAAACTCGGGACCAACGAGGTCTACGTCTCGACCAGCATCGGGATCGCGGTCTATCCCGAGGACGGCCACACCATCGAGGATCTGGTCAAGAACGCCGACGTCGCGATGTATCACGCCAAGGAGAACGGCCGCAACACCTGCCGGCTCTACTCGCCGACCATGAATTCCGAGGCGATGGGACGGATGCGGCTCGACCAGCAACTCCGCCGGGCGGTCGACGCCGGCCAGTTCGCGATGGTGTACCAGCCGATCGTCAACACCCAGACCGGCACGGTGGTCGGGGCCGAGGCGCTGGTTCGGTGGAATCATCCGGAGCGGGGGCTGTTGTCACCGGGTGAGTTCATTTCGTTGACCGAGGAGTCGGGGCTGATTGTCCGGTTAGGCGAATGGATCCTCCGGACCGTGTGCGCCCAGGGCAAGGCGTGGGCCGATCAGGGCTTGGGGCCGCTCCGGCTGGCGGTCAATTTGTCGGGGCGGCAGCTGCAGCGGCCCGATATCGTCGACGTGATTCGGGAGATCCTGGCCGAAACGAAGCTCCCGCCGGAGTCGTTGGTTCTCGAGTTGACGGAGAGCGTCCTGATGCAACCGGACAGCCCGGTGGCGGGCTCGATCCAGGCGTTGGCCAAACTCGGCGTCCAGTTCGCGATCGATGATTTCGGCACCGGGTACTCGTCTTTGAGCTACCTCAAGCACTTCCCGGTCGATACGCTCAAGATCGATCGATCCTTCATCAAGGACGTCCTGACCGATCCGGACGATGCCGCGATCACCGGCGCCGTGATCGCGTTAGGGAAGGCACTCGGCATCGCGGTGGTCGCTGAAGGGGTGGAGACCGAGGAACAGGCGGCGTACCTGGCGGAATCCGGGTGTCAGTTGATCCAGGGGTACTACGTCGGGCAGCCGATGCCGCCCGAGGAGTTCGGGGCGTTCTTCCCGGTGCTGGGGTCTCGGCTCCGGGCCGGCCTCCCGACCGAAGTCGCGGGTTAACCGCCCAGCAGGAGTTTGAGTCCGGCCACCAGCAGCACGACCGCCAGCAGCCTCCGAATCGCGCTCACCGGTAGCCGGCGGCTCCCATAGAACCCGCCCAATCCACCGGCCGTGACCGCTACAATAGCCAGACTTCCGGCAATGGCCGGGAGCGGGCGGCCGCTCGAGATGAAACCGGTAAGCCCTGAGATCGAGTTGACCAAGATGAAGGGCGCTGAGACGGCGGCGGTTTCCTTGGTGGTGGCCCAGCCGAGCAGCAGCATCAGCGGGGTGAGGAAAATCCCGCCTCCGGTGCCGGTCAGGCCGGAGAGGAGGCCCAGTCCGGCGCCGACGGCCAGTGCCAGGGCCAGCGGTGGAAACCGGGTCACGGCGGGGTCCTCGGTCTTGACGGCGAAGCGGGCGGCTGACAGCAGCAGAACGACCCCGACCAAGATCTTGAAGAGGTCGGTCGGGATATGGATGTACCCGCCCAGAAATGCGGCCGGCACTGAGAGCGCGGCGAACGGCCAGAAGCGGTTCCAGGCAAAGTACCCGGCGCGGTAGAACTGGTATGTAGTGAGGGTGGCGACGAGAATGTTGAGGACCAACGCGGTCGGGCGGACCACGGTCGAGGCCAGGCCGGCCAGGGTCAGCACCGCGATGTATCCGGACGCTCCGGCGTGGCCGACGGAGGCGTACAGGAACGCGATGACGCCGATGGCGAGGTGGAGGAGGGCGAGGCCGGTTGGGGTCATCGGCCCTAAGTATATCGATTGGGAGGCTCCCGCCGCGAGTGGACACTCCGCCCGCCGCCCCGTATGTTGAAGCGAGTGGACATCCGACCCCACCAGCCCGAGGCACTCACCGGCTCCCGGATTCATGATCGAACACATCGTTAGGCCGGGTGAGTACTTGTCCAAGATCGCCAAAGAGCATGGCTTCACGGACTACCTGACCATCTGGAATCACCCGGCGAACGCGGGCCTCAAGGCCCGGCGGCACAATCCGAACGTCCTCCTCGAGGGCGACACCGTGCGGATCCCGGTACGGCAAACGAAGGAAGAGGCCCGGGCGACGGAGAACCGCCATCGTTTCGTGGCCAACCGGAAGCCCCTGATGCTCCGACTGGCGCTGGAAGATGCCTTTCTGAAACCGTTGGTCAATACCGCCTGCGAGCTGACGATCAAGGGCCAGACCATCAAGCTGGTGTCGGACGGGAAGGGCAAGATCGAACACGAGATTCCCCCCGATGCCCAGGAAGCCAGTCTCGTCATCAAGGACCCTCAGGCCTCCTTCAACGGCCTGGTGATTCCGATTCTGATCGGCCACCTCGACCCGATCGATACGCCCTCAGGCCAGAAGGCCCGGTTGAACAATCTGGGCTACTTTGCGGGACCGTTGGACCAAGAAGACGAGGCGCTCTTTCGGTCGGCGGTGGAGGAGTTCCAATGCGAGCACTTGGGGAAGGCCGACGTGGATGGGATCGTTGGGCCGAAGACCCAAGTCAAGCTCAAGGCTGTGTACGGGTGTTAGCGGCTCGTTGAGCCGGCAAGGGTTCTGATGACCGACGGTGGGATCGTTCGGAGAATTTCGGAAATCGGGATCTCCGCCAGTTTGCCGGAGTTGAAGCCGTTGCCGGTCTTCGTCGGGCCTTCGGTCGGAGACGAATTCAACACCGTTCGCTCGTTCCTCATCCCCTCCGCATGCTTCCGGCGGGAGGACAACTCGTTCGACTTCGACTCCTCGTTTGCCTTCGACTTCGATGCCGGTCCGCTGAAGGAACTCATGGCGCTCCACCCCGGGAGCAAGCTGTCGATCTTCGGGCATAGCGACCCCTCGGGCCGCGACGACTTCAACAAGATCCTAGCCGGCCGCCGGGCCCAATCGATCTTTGGTTTGCTAACGCGGGATGTTGCGGTGTGGGAGGATCTCTATCGCAACCACGACACCCAGGGCAGGGACAAGTGGGGTGTCCGAACCGTGCAGATCATGCTCAATCAGCTCAAGTTCTTGACCGGCCGGGCTGACGGCACGCTCGATGACCCCACCCGGAACCAACTCAAGACATTTGAAGTGGCCCGCCGCCTGCCGCCTGCCGGCTTCGACGGAAAACAGGAGATCTCCAAGGCCACGTTCAAGCAGCTCGTCACGGAGTTCATGGATATGGTCTGTACCGACGACGACGCGAGGCCGTTCGCGGTGACCCGGGACGACTTCCTGGCCCGCGGGGCAGGCCGTGACGGTAAAGGCGACATCCAAGGCTGCGGCGAGTTCAATCCGGTATTGGTGTTTGCCAAGGCGGAACGAAACCGGCTGGATCAAGGCACCGATCATTCAGAACGGAACAGCAGGAACCGCCCCAACCGCCGGGTGATGATCCTGCTGTTCAAGGCGGGAAGTCGGATTGATCCGGCGAAATGGCCTTGCCCAACGGTCAAGGAAGGGGTGGCCGGCTGCAAGGCCCGCTTCTTCAGCGACGGGGAGAAGCGCCGTGACAACACCGCCACGGAACGGGAATTCGCCAAGACGAAAGACACCTTTGCGTGCCGGTTCTATCAGCGGATGCTCGAGGCCTCGCCGTGCGAGGCCATCGTGGTGACCGCGCAGTTCGGCACCTGGGAGGTGGTCCCCGTGATTGGCGTTCCGGCGAGCGACGGGGGGCTGCCGCCGGGCGTGGACGTTCCTCCGGACCCCGATGCGGTCGCCGCGGACGCCCCGGCGGCGCCGTCACTCCGCCAGGAGGACTAACCGATGGCCGATCGGATGGTCACGGTCGTCGGCGATACGGTCGATCTCTACGTCGAGTCAAATGAGACGTTCGAGTCGGATGTCGAGGTCCAGTACCAGCGAGTGCCGGCCGGGCCGCCGCGTCCCGACCCCGCCAAGCCGCTCGTCAATATCCAGTTCATCGAGAAGCTGACCGCCGTCGCCGTCCCGCTCCGTGACCCGGCCAAAGCCAAGGGCCTCTTCGCGACTCGAGTGAAGTGGAAGGTGGCGATCCCCGGTGATCCGACGCTTGCCCAAGAGACGATTGTGCTGGTGGCCATCGTCCGCGGGAAATCCAAGGAGACGGGCCGTCCGATGGCCGCCCAGGTTCGGGATCTCTTGTTCGTCCAAGCGATCGACGTGACCGCCGACCCGAAGCTGACCCGGATCATGCTCCATGAATTTGCGAAGGCCGCCGCGACCAATTTCGTCTTCGACCCGAAGCCGCCGGAGGATTTTGTGGCGTCCCTGAGTGTCGAGCAGAAGAAGCTGCTCTGCCGGATCGCCGAACGAAATCCCACGGGACGCCTCGTCACGTTCATCACGTTCTACGACACCGCCAAGAAGGTGCTCCGCATGGCGGCCGACAACGGTCCGCGGGCCCCGGCCATCCGCCCAAACGCCACGTTCACGGTGTTCCATTGTCGTGACGTGGAGAAGGGCGGCGTATCGCTCGTGTGCCATACGGAACATTTGGCGGTCCACTTTCTGAATCCGGATACCCGAAAGTGGATTCTTGGGAGGGAAGGCCCGAAGCGCCAGCTGGCGAACGACTACATGCGGAAGACCAATCCCGAACCCCTCGAGTATCGGCTGGTGGCGCATTTGCCCGCCAATGCGAATGGACACGATGGCGTGATGTGGTGCAGTCCGTTCCGCCTCAACGGGGCCAGTATCATGCCGGGGAACTTCATTCACGGCGTCGTGAACACCCTAGGCTGTTGGATGTTGTTTCGGAACTACAACTGGCCCAAGTCGCTCGCGTCGCAGTTCGAACGCGTGTATCGGATCGTACGCCGTCTCCGCCGCTTCAACTCACCGCAGGTCATTGCCGCGCTCGGGCAGGCCACGGATGCGGCAGGGCGCCGCTATGACGTGACGAATCCGCCCCCTGGTCGACGGAACAGCCTCGAAAAGTTCTCCCGGTTCGACCGAAATTTTGCGCATCTGTGGTTTTGGCATGAAGTCGTCGGGGTCAAGTACTTCAGCCCGGCGATCAACTACATGGTCAAGGCCGGCCTCCCCAGCCCGGTCAACGATCGCAATCCGCATGGTCTGATTTTCGAGAATACCTTTGCCGAGTCGGACCTTGGGGTGCCGCCCGCCTTCAACTTGCCAGAGGAGGGGACGTTCGCGGCCCATTGCGCCGACAATCGGCGTCTGGTCGACCGGAACTTTCGCCAGGACGATACGCTGTGGCGGGACAACGCCATGGGTTTCAGGGCATCGGCCGGGTTCGTGCCGTCATTCGCGCGGTCGGTGGCGCCGGCCGAGCTGAGGACGAAGTCGTGGGCCGATTTGTACTTCTACCGGGAGGATGATGCGGATTTGAGCCCGGGCAGCCGGTTGGTCCGGCCGGACGCTGCCTTCGCTCCGGACCCCTGAACCCCGGGGCTTACAGCCCCTCCGAGGCCACTTCCGCGATCAGGTCGCCAAGGTCGGCGATGCCGGTGCCTTTGGCACTCGACGTCATCACGACCTCATCCAAGCCGAGGCTGAGCTCCGTGGCTCGCGCCCGGTGGGCCACGGCCCGCGCCGACTGGGTCAGCTTGTCGGACTTCGTCAGCACCACGATCGTCTCCCGCTTCGCATCGGCCAGCAACTCGCTCATCGTCAGGTCATCGGCCGTGACCGGATGGCGGATGTCGAGCAGCCACACCACCGCCCGGAGGCCGGCCCGCCGGCTGATGGCGCCGTTGATCAACTGCCGGAGCCGCTTCCGCTCGGCCAACGACAACTTGGCGTAGCCATAGCCGGGCAGATCGAGCAAGTAGAACTCGGGGAATCGAAACGCATTGAGGTGCTGGGTCTTGCCGGGGGTGGAACTGGTCCGGGCAATCTTCCGCCCGACCACCGCATTGATGAGACTCGATTTGCCGACGTTGGAACGGCCCAGGAAGGCCACTTCAGGCAGTAAGGGCTCGAGTTGGTAGAGCGGATCCGGAAAACTCCCGACGAATTCGAACGGCAGCGTGATGAGCGGCGAGGTGGGCGGTGGGCTCACGCCTCCTTGACCTTGCGGCGCTGCTCTGTCACCACGAGGGGCTGCTTGTGTTCGTTGATCGACTCCGGCGTGATCACCACTTCGCGAATGTCATCGCGCGAGGGAATCTCGAACATGATGTCGGTCATCACGGTTTCGAGGATGGCGCGGAGTCCGCGGGCCCCGGTGCCCCGTTTGAGGGCCTTCCGAGCGACCGATCGGAGGGCTTCTTGATCGAACGTCAGGCCTACATCCTCGAGTTCGAACAGTTTGTGATACTGCTTGGTAATCGAGTTCTTCGGCTCGGTGAGAATCCGGACTAAGGCCTCCTCGTCGAGGGCCTCGAGCGGGACGATGACCGGCAACCGGCCCACCAACTCGGGAATCAGCCCGAAGCGGAGCAGATCATCGGGTTCGGCGTCGGCGTACGGATTCTTCTTGTCGACGTCTTTTCTCCGGTCGGCCTCGCCTTCGACGGGCACACCCGCAAAACCGATCTGCTGCCGCCCGACCCGGTTCTGGACGATCTTGTCGAGGCCGTCGAACGCGCCACCGCAGATGAACAGGATGTCCTTGGTGTTGATCTGGATGTATTCTTGCTGCGGATGCTTTCGGCCGCCTTGCGGCGGAACCGAGGCGACGGTGCCTTCCAAGATCTTGAGCAGCGCCTGCTGGACGCCTTCGCCGGACACATCGCGGGTGATGCTTGGGTTTTCCGACTTCCGGGCAATCTTGTCGATCTCGTCGATGTAGACGATGCCCCGCTCACACTCCGCCACGTTGAACTCGCCGGCCTGGAGCAGGCGAACCAGGATGTTCTCGACATCCTCGCCGACGTAACCAGCCTCGGTCAGGGTGGTGGCGTCCGCAATGGTGAACGGTACGTCGAGAATCCGGGCCAGGGTCTGGGCCAACAGGGTCTTACCAACCCCGGTGGGCCCGAGCAGGAGGATGTTCGACTTGTCGAGCTCGACCTGGTTGTCCCGGCCGGCGGAGGCATTGATCCGTTTGTAGTGGTTATACACCGCAACAGCCAGGGTCCGTTTGGCCCGGTCCTGGCCGATCACGTACTGATCGAGGACGTCCTTGATTTCGCTCGGCGTGGGAACGTGGGTGATGTTGTCGACGACATCCCGGTCCTCGTCCTCGGCCAGAATCTCATTGCAGAGGGTAATGCACTCATTGCAGATATACACCGAGGGCCCGGAGATGAACTTCCGGACCGAATCCTTCGACTTCCCGCAGAAGGAACAGCGGAGGTGCTTGTCGTTGGACATGCCGCTCGGTGTTGGAGACGAAGTGTTAGGCCTTGGGACTGGCCGAAAGGTGGCCGGAGTGCTCCGGCTTCGTCAAGAGCGGCCCTACGATCGAGGCCGGGCCCGGGCGAGGCCGACGGCGTAGTTGAAAAGGTTGTCGCCGAGCCGGGTGGCGGTGGGCTTGGCATTGTAATTATCGAACCGGGCGCATGCCAGAATGACATGACCCTTGCCGAACCCCGCCTCTAGGATGACGGCATTCTTCTTTCTTTTGCTGTGCCGGGCCAAGATCGTCCATTCCTTGCCCGGCTCGGCAAACGAGCAGTTCCCGACGAACGGTCCGTTGGAATCCGCCAAGTCGGCGATCTTATCGTCGGTAAACCCAGCGAAGAGGGGATGCTTGCGGTTGTTGATCCGGGCCTCGATGGTGTACTCGCCGATGAAGATGTCGTACGGGGCCCAGGTTCGGGAAAAGCCGTCGGCCTTCGGATTGAGCACCAGCAAGACCCCGCCGTTTTCGACGTAGGTCCGGAAGGCGGCGCCGTTGATGTCCTGGAGGCGGAACAGGTTGTCGATGACGATCAGGCCATAGTTGGCCAGGCTGTCGCCCGGCACCTTGGGGGTGATCAGCTCGAAGGCCGTCTGGTGGCTGGTGAGAATGGTGCTCGCGAAGGAGCCCAAGGTGCCTTTGACGATGCCGATCCGGATCTCGGCACTCGGCACTCGGATCTCGGCACTCGGCGCTCGGCGCTCGGCGCTCGGCTGGGGGCACTCGGGGCAGGTCAGCGCCAGGGCGGTAAGGGCGAGGCAGAGCATAGGGGAATCTGGCCCGGGGGGGCGGTTTCCGCTACGTTCTGGTGGTACCCCTAGGCATCGGAGCGGGATTCGTGGCTGAAGGCTCTAACTCGTTCGAAGTATCTCCGGGCGGTGGCGACCCCTATGAGCAGTTGCTGGCCCAGGTCCGGGCGGCGGCCGAGGGCGAGTACACCATTCTGGGTGAGATGGGCCGGAGCAAGAGCGGGAATGTCGTCTACTTGGCCCGGGAGATCACCACCGAGCATTTGGTGGCGATGAAGCTGTCCCGGCTCGGGGGCGAGGAGTTCAGCCTCGAAGTGGTCAAGACTCTCGATGGGACCGTGCCGGGGCTCGAGAGCAAGTGCCCGGAGTGCAAGGCCGTGCTCCCCGATCTCGACCGGTTTTGCATCAAGTGCGGGGCCGATTTGACCGGGGTCGGGGTGTCACCCGGGGCCGACGATGCGGCGCAGATGCTCGAAGCCGTCAAAGCCGCTACGGCCGGCGAATACGAGATCGTCGGCAAGATGGACCGGTCCGATGGTGGGGCGGTCTACTTCGCTCGCGACTTGAGCCGAGACAAGCTGGTGGCGCTCCGGCTCCGCCAGGAGGCGAGTTCGGATCCCGGGCAGGTGGCGTACTCGATCGGCGAGACCAACGTGTTTCGGCCCCTGGCCGCGGAACTGGGCGCCACCCAGGTTGCCCCGGCCAGCTTCCAATTCGAAGCCAAACCGCCGGCCCCGGCGGCTCCCGCCAAACGACCGTCCCAATCGGTGCCGGCCCCGGTCGGTCCCGGACCCGCCCGCCGGGCTCCGACCCGCTTGATCGCTGGCGGGATTGGGGCGGTGCTGCTCGTGGTCGTGGCGTACTTCGCGTTCCGCGGGGGCGACGAGGTCACCCCGATCACGCCGGAACCGGTGGCCGTCGTGCCGCCGTCTACCCCGCCGCCGGCGCCGCAGCCCCCCGTGTCGGAGCCGACCCCGCCGCCCGCACCCCCGCCCGCTCCAACCACCGACGTCGCCTCGGCCGACTCCGGATTGCTGGCCATGGGCATTCCGCTGCCCCCCGGGAGTCGTTTGACGATCGACGGCCGGGTGATGCGCGGGACGTCGATGCGGGTCCCGGTCGGCGTTCGCTCGCTGGTCCTGACGGCCCCCGGTTTCGAACCATTCAAGGCTCGGATTGCCGTCAAAGCCGGGCAAACCGTCGCGTGGCGCCCGACGCTGACCAAGGCGGAGGAGGCGGGGGGACCGCCACCGCCACCGGTCTCGGTGCCGGGCCCGCCGCCGCCGACGAGCACGGCTCTGAATTGCGCCAAAGCGGCCGCGCGGACCGAGTGGTCGGCGGCGGCCGGCCTCTGTCCGAAAGAGGCCGAAGGCGGCGACGTGGCCGCCCAGCGAACCCTGGCCATGATGTACGACGAGGGTCGAGGCGTCGGCCAAGACAAGGCGCTGGCGGTGACGTGGTATACCCGGGCCGCTCTGGCCGGCGATCACCGGGCTGAAGAGCGACTCGGCTACATGTATCGGGACGGGGCGGGGATCAAACGGGATGAACGGCGGTCGGCCGAGTTCTTCAAGCGGGCGGCGGACGCCGGCCTCAACCAGAGCGCGCTCGAGTATGGCGTAGCGCTCGACGAGGGTCGGGGCGTCAGCCAGAACGACGCCGAAGCCGCTACCTACTACCGGCGCGCGGCCGAAAGCGGCATCGTGCAGGCGGCCCGGCGGTTGGGCCGGCTGTATGAACGCGGCGATGGGGTCGGGAAGAGCGAAGTCGAGGCGGCCAAGTTCTATCGCCAGGCGGCCGAAAAGGGCGACCGCGATGGTCAGTACTATCTTGGCCGGCTCTACAAGGACGGCAAGGGCGTCGAGAAGTCACCGGCCCTGGCCTTGGAGTGGTTCGAAAAAGCCGCTGCCCAAGGCCACAAGGAAGCGGCCGACGAGGTCCGCAAGCTGTCGAAGAACTGACCGGCTAGCGCCGCAACTCGCCGATCAGCTGGCCGAGGGCCCGACCGATGGATTTGGCCAAGGGCACGGCATCGAATCGAAGCCAGTGGATCAGGTCGGGCAGGACGGTGAAGAACCCCTGGATGAAGAACAGGGCCGCACCGACGAAGAGCAGGGTCACGCTCATCGTCAACACCGCGCCCGCGAGCATGGCCACGATGCCCACCGCCAGCAGCGCATAGACAAACACCATCAGGATCGGCCCCAGGATTCGGCCCAGCAGGCCGGGGCGGGTCGAGGCGCCGCCGGTCGCGATCTCGAACCTGAGCCGGTTGGCGCCCTGGGCCTCGAGCCGGTGAATCCGCTGGACGAGACTGGGATGCCAGCCGCCGGCGGGTTCGATGGAGCCGGTCCCTGAGGTGGTCGGCCAGTGGAGGAACAGAATCCCGGCGCTGTCGCCGCGGGCAAACCGCGGTTCGGCCCGGTCGAGACGCTGAAGAGCGTGGGTCAGGCCGTCGGGATTCCGGGTCAGTTTGACGGCCGTGGCATCGGCCAGATACCGGCGGGCTCGCCACATCGCGCCGAGCAGCGGGCCGAAGAACGCCATTTGTCCCATCGCGATCAGAAACTGGGTGCTGGCCGCCGCCAAGGTAAAGGGAATCCGGAGTGCGGTGAGAAATCCGCCCTGATTCGAGGCATCTTCGATGGGTGCGTCACGCGACAGCAGTTCGGCCACCTGGGCCGTGGCGTGCTCGTCGCGCGAGAACAAGCCCTTCACACTTCGCCAGAGCGTCCGGCGGGATTGCTTCGCCGAGCCGGCGGTCAGGATCGTTCCGAGGAGTCCGTAGGTCTGGTTCACCGACATCAACAGCATCGCGATCTTGAGGTCGCCGTTGCAGATCGAGCCGATCGCTTGGCCGAGGGCGCCTTGGGTTTCGTCCCGGTTCAAGGTGTCCAGGAGTCCCCGGGTGACCACGATGGTCGCATGCGCTGGGTCGCGGCCTACGGTCGCGAGGTTCGGCTCGGGCTGATCGAGGATCTTGAGAGCCGGCGGCGTCAACCCGGCCGCAATGGCCATTTCCTGGAGCACGTTGACCACCTGCTGCTCCTCGAGGTCCTTCGGATTCGGGTCCCGGGCGCCGATCGAGAGCAGGATCCCGCCGGTGCCGGCCCGCCGAAACAAGGCCCGAACCCAAATCCAGAGCAGAAACATCAGCGCCATGCCGGGGAGGACCAGCCCGAGGCCAAACCTGCCTAACGCCAGCCAGTCGAGCGTCGACCAATCGCCCTGGTTGATTCCCCGGTCGATCGGTTCGAACACCCGGGGCAAGAGCCGGCCCGCGGCGGCAACCGCCTCCCAGAACGGGGCCGGGACCGGCGTGATCAGGTTGATGAGGTGGGCGGCGGTCAGCACGGCCAGATAGAGGACTGGCGTGACCATCAGACTGAGCGGGATCCCGGCGAGCGCCACCGCGAGGGCGGCCAGCAGGGCGAACCGGAGGGACCGGCGGCGGTGGCGGGCCTGCTCTTCGAAGAAGGTGGTGCGACCGCTCACGCGAAATCCCGGCGGTCGATGGCCGGGAAGGTGACGGTGCAGGTGCCGGGGTCGATCCCTTCGATCCGGACCTTGCCGGCCGCGTCGAGGTGATCCTTGACGTGGGTCCCGTTCGGGAGGGTGATGTCGTACTCGGCGCCGGGGATCGGCTTGCCGCGGGCGTCCACCAGCGTCACGCCGATGAACGCGGCTTTGGTTTCATCCACCCGCTTGATGGAGGGACCGGGCGGGCCGCTTCCGATGACGGGTTCGGCCGGATCGGGTTTCGGCGCCGGGCCGGTTTGGCACTCGGTGCACCCGCCAAGAGCATCGACCTGTTCTGGGCGGAGCTTCATGCCGCCGAGGTCCCGGTTCCGGGGCGACGGAACACCACGGCTTGCGGCCGCGGGGCATACGCCGGTTCCGCCTGAGGTGTCAGGACCCGGACCGCATACGACTCGGCGTCGGTGACGCCGAAGGCACTGACCGGCCCGAAGAACTCGGTCCGTTCTTGGTCGTTTGAGGCCGCCAGAAATTTCGGGAGCACCCGCGGATCGTAGAACCGGAAGTACCAATCCTCGCCTCCGGGCGATTCCACGATCAGGAACCGCCGGAAGTGAAACCGCAGCTCCTCGATGGTTGTCGTGGCCACGGCCAGCACGCCCCACGGCTCGGACCAGAGTCGTTCCGTGATCAGGCCGAATGTCGGCGGATCGAGCTGGACCAGAAACGGCGCGATCGCGACGAGGTCTTCTTCCGCCCGTCCGCGGTAGAGCGAAACCGCCCGGTCGGGGCCGAGGGTATTGACGAGTTCGAGGACGAGGGGTGCGTCGGTGGCGTCGAGAATGGCCCAGAGATGCCCGGCCGCGGCCCATCGTTGGACCGTCAGAATCGACGCGGAGCGCTCCCCGAGTTGGGCCATGCCGAATGGTACGACCCCCAACCGGACGGGGCAACGGCCCCTAGACTCCCCGGCGGCGGGGGGCGAAGATTCGACCATGTCGAAACCCGCCGCCCGCCTGATGGACATGCATATGTGTCCGATGCAGACTCCTGCGGTGGTGCCGATTCCCCACGTGGGTGGCCCGATCGTCGGGCCGGGCAATCCCCAGACGCTGATCGCGGGGGTCCCGGCGGCGGTGGTCGGCGACATGTGTGTCTGCGTCGGCCCGCCGGATGTCATCTCCGCCGGTTCGTTCAGCGTCCAGATCGGCGGGAAGCCGGCGGCGCGGATGGGGGACATGACCGCCCACGGCGGGATGATCACCGCCGGCTGTCCGACCGTCATGATCGGCGATTCCGGCGGGGGAGCCGGAAGCCCGCAGGCCTTCACGATGGGCGCCGCCAAGGCGGCGGGGTCGGCCTTTACCCGGACCAACTGCGCCTCGAAAGGGGCGATCGCGGCCCACCAAGGTTCGCCCTTGTTCAATCGCGGCGACCCGGTCAAGAAAAAGAGCTGGGTCGAGATCGAGTTGGTCGACCAACAGGGGAAGCCGGCTGCCTACGAGCGGTATCGGGTCGTGCCGCCGGGGGGGGAGCCGATCGAAGGATTTCTGGACGACAAGGGGTATGCCCGGGTGGACGGGATCGATCCCGGCACCTGCCACATCAGTTTTCCGGACCTCGACGGGACTGGGTGGCACTGAGGGCGGCTGATGACTAAAGACCACGTCGTCACCCCAGGCGAGTATCTGGCGTTGCTGGCCCTTCGGTTTGGGTTCCGCGACTATCGCTCGATCTGGAACGATCCCGCCAACGCCGAGCTCAAGAAGAAACGGACCAACCCCCACAGTCTCGCCCCGGGCGATATTGTCCGGATTCCAGTCCTCGAGGCGCCGGCCTTTGCGAAGGCCACCGACCAGAATCATCTGATTACCGTGGCCGGTGGGCCGATTCTCCTCCGGTTTCGATTCGACGACCAAAGCCGAAAACCGTTCGCCGACCGCTCGGGCAAGTTGACCATCGGCGGCCGGACCGGGAAGGGTACGCCGGTGGTCCAGAGTTTTCCCGGCACCACGACGGGCGGTGCGGGCGAACTCAACCGTTCGATCACCGGGGAACCGGTGGATGGGGAGTTCGCCATCACCCCGCTCGCCGGCGATCCGTCCACGGCGGCCACGTTTCGGTTCCTGGTCGGGCAACTCGAGCCAGTCGATACCCCGCGCGGGATGCGGGCCCGGCTCACCAACCTGGGATACTTTGCCGGGGCGAGTGACGCCGATGCCGACCAATTGGAATGGGCCACGGAAGAATTCCAGTGTGACGAGAAAATCCCGAAGGCCCAACGAGGCCTCAATCTCGGCGACCGGAAGAAGATGCTCCCCACCTGGAACGCCCTTGGCAAACGGCACGGCGACATGTTGCCGGGAGAAGAAGTGACGGCGTGAGCGACATCTTCGTTCCGGACCTGATCGAGGAAACGGCGACCGGGATTTTTGCCCGCCACGCCGGCCGGTTCACGCTGCCGGTGCTGGTGGCGCCGACCACCTCGGACCGGGATGACGCCCACAACCGGCTCCGCCGCCAGATGGTCACGGTCGCGTGCGCCAACCTCAAAGACTTTGCGTTTGCGTTCGATTCGTCGTTCCTCGCGCCGACCAGCGCCGACGGTTTCGACCGGTTGATGAAACTGGTCAAGCTGTATCCGGGCTGCCCGCTCTCGGTGTTCGGTCACGCCGATCCCGACGGCAAGCCGACCTACAACAAATGGTTGAGCGAGCGGCGGGCGCAGTCGGTCATGGGCCTCTTGCTCCGCCGGACGGCGGTCTGGGAACACCTGTTCAGTCAGCAGGATGGCGCCCCCGGAGACGTGTGGGGCAAAGCCAGTCTGCAGGTGATGCTCGACACCTTGAAGTTTCCGCCCGGCAACCTGACCGGCGCGTTCGATGCCGAGAGCAAGAAGGCCCTCCGGGCGTTTCTCGATTCGATCGGTTCCCAGGCGTTGCCGGCGCAAGACACGGCTCCGGTCCGGGCCAAGCTGTTTCAAGCCTACATGGACGCCCTGACGCCGGTGGACCCGGAAGATCCCGCCAAAGGGAAGTGGAAACTCAAGGGTGAGGACTTCCTGGCCGGCGCCACGGCGACCATGGGGAATCCCGGCGACGTCCAAGGATGCAGTCTGTTCAATCCCCAGATGGTGCTGGCCAAGCGCGAGGCCGAAGGGTACGAAAAGGGCGGGAAGCCGGGCGAGAAACGCCGGCACCGGGCCAACGAGCCCAATCGCCGAGTGGTGATTTACCTGTTCGAGAAGGGCACCAAGAAGCCCTCCACCTGGC
This sequence comes from Gemmatimonadota bacterium, assembly GCA_031375485.1. Classification (GTDB taxonomy): domain Bacteria; phylum Gemmatimonadota; class Gemmatimonadetes; order Gemmatimonadales; family GWC2-71-9; genus SHZU01. Next base: position 14,973 of record JANMHX010000012.1, read on the forward strand.
CCTGCCCGCCGGCGTCCAAGGGCATCAGCCAGTGCGAGGAACGGTTCTGGGTCGATGGCGAGGAACGGAAGAACACCCGGTTTACCGAGCACCGGCGCCGGTTCGGGAAAGAGACGCCGTTAGGCAAGGCGGTCCTCGAACCGCCCGATCTCAAGCGGTCGCTCAAGCTGGCCCGGGAGGAGACGACCTTCGCGTGCCGGTTCTACCATGGCATGGCGCTTCATTCGCCCTGCGAGCGGGACCTCAAGATGTGGGTGCTTCGGCTCTGGGCCGGCGGGCCGGACGCGCCGCTGGCCGGGGCCCGGTACGCCGCGACCATCGGCACCGACGCGGGCGCGCCGGTCATTCGCGGGGTCACCACCGCGAGCGGGATTCTCGGCCTCCCGCTGTTCGACGACCAGGTCACCATCACGCTCCGGGTCGATGTCGGTCCGGCCGTCATCAAGGGGTTTCCGAGCCAGTTGACGGGGATCGTCGTGAAGCCGCAACGGGGCCCACAATTCCGGGCTATCGCCGAGCCAACGACCACGACGACCGCGGGCGACACCGTCGGCGCCGTGGCCGCGCCGGCCGCCACGAGCGACAGTCAGGCCTTTCCCGGCGAGGAGCTGTTCTTCAAGTTGGTGCTCAATGGCGGCGCGCTGGCCCGGATCAAGGGGCCGCCCCCGCCCAAGCCTCCCGGGACGCCCGACCCTGATCCCGATCCGGGTGCCGACTTCGACGCCATCGATCAGGTCCCGTTGGCGGAAGCCGAGCGCCAGCGGGGAGTGGCCCAGCGGCTCCGGAACCTCAACTTCGGCGACGCCAAGCTCGAAGTCGACGTCGTGCTGCTGCGGTCGGCCATCCGGGAGTTCCAACTCGGCTTTCGGACCCCGGCCAACAGCACCGGCGACCTGGATGATGCCACGGTCGATCAGCTGCAACTTCGGTACGGTGAGCAGATCGATGTCGAACGGCCCCCGACATGACCGGCCCGCCACTCAAGTTCTTCGAAACCAGCGTCGAGCAGCCGTTTCGCCGGATCAACATCCCGGGAACCCATCGGTTCGGAACCGATGAGCCCGAGGTCAAGGAGCCGTCGCTCGGCGTGAAAATCGACGGCCGCGGGTACGATTGCGGCGCCCGCTCGATGAAGGACTACGACAAGAAGATCGGCCAGCAAATCGGGAAGGATATTTCCGATACGCTGGCCAAAGTGATTCCGTTTTACGCCGCCTTCCGCGGGTTGCAGGCGGGCCTCTCGGCGTTTGCGAAAACCATCCCTTTGATCGGGCCGAAAATCGCCGAATTGGTCGACGACGCCGATCCGATCAAGGCGTTGCTCAAGTTCCTGGGCGGCGAAATCGATGCGATGCTGGTCGAGAGCCTGTTCCGGAACGTCCCGGCGTGGGTTCCGGTGCTTCGGAATTCCGCCGTCGCGAAAGGGTTCGAGGAACAAGAGGTCCAAGGGCTGTTGGTCCGAAGCCATCAGCGGGTCGACGGGGTGCCGTACAGTCAGTGGCATTTGTGGTACGATTGGTCGTTCGTGGTCGTGCCGGTGGGTCCGTCGGCCGATTTGATCGGGGAAGGGAACCGGCGGCGCACCGCCGGCGACGATCGGGAAATGGCCAAGCTGAAACTGGATTCCCGGCGGTATGAACGCCATTGGATGCCGCCGGCCGCCAACATTGATTTCACGATCCAGTGCGAATGGGATCTCGGCGCCATCGATACTCCTCCCCTGCCGGACACGACCCAGCAGTCGCAGTCGGCCCACGGGGCCTTCTTCAATACCGGGCCGCTCAAACGCGACTGGGGCTGGCCGATGGCGGGCCAGTACTTCTGGGCCGGGGGCCGGAGCGTCTATGATGGCCGTTTCACAACGAGCGACGACAAGGCCGTCGGGCTCCACCTGAACCAGCTCCGTCCGCTCAAGGCGATCGCCACGGCCCGCTTCGAAGGGTTCCAGTTCGACGAGAACCGGCAGGCGGTGTCCGCCATCCAGTTCTTCTTCTTTGCCAGCAACGCGAAGAAGTCCGGCGGCGACTTCCTCTTCAAAACCCTGAAAGAGGTCGACTACGAGTTCGTGGTGCAGCTGCCGCCCGGCGGGTTCGGGGTGGCCAGCGACGACCCCCACGCCATCGGGGCCCTGCCGCAGTTCACCTTGAATACGATCGACATCGGCCGCCGGCTGTTGGTCAATATCACCTCGGAGCCCTTCTTCGAGGGGGTCCATAACGCGATTCGGAGCCCGGCCATCGTCCCGGTCGTGACGCCGGTGTTCACCGTGCCGGGCCGCGCGCCGACCCATGCCCATCTCAAGATCCCGATGACGGCCCTGCCGGACAATCGGGAGAACTTCGGGGTCGTCGTGTCGTTGGGATGGCACGATCCGACCGGGATTCTGGCGGCCGATGTGTTCGAGGTCGTCATCAACTTCACCGCCATCGAAATTCACGACGCCAAGGAAACCAACCAGGCCGAGTGGGTCGTCAATTTCGGAGCGAACGGCCGGTGGTTTCAGCGGCTATTCGTGTTTCCGCCGCCGGCGTCCGGCCGGACGGTGTCCCTCCCAATCCGGAACGCGACCGTCACCCTGATGCTCGCCCGGGCCGACGCGGTCACGGTGGCGTGCCACGGGATGGAGGAGGACGGGGAGGGGGACGAGTTCAAGCTGACCGAGGACGACAACAAACTCGACGAGCCCCCCAAGGATGCCCCGAAGTCTCAATGGGAGCAGTTTCTCCAGGCGTCTCTCAAGAGCCGGAAGCTCCGGCTCAGCAAGACCGTGGAGATCCCGACCGGGGTCGATAGCAAGGGGAATCTCGAACGCGAGCGGGTCGAGTTGCCGTTCGTCGGCGATCCGGTCCAATGGAGCCGGGATGTCGACCAGCCGCTGCCTCGGTTGGGGTCCGACAACTCAACCGCCTCCCAGGTAGCCCGGGCCCTATTCCTCCGGACCGCGACCTATGCCTTCGACTCCAACGACATCCTCGGCTTTGTCGACCCCAACATCTTCGAGCCCAAGCAGCCGTTCGGACGCCAGAATGACAGGGTCGATACCCCGAACCCGCTCCGGATTGCGGATCTGATCACCGAGGTGAAAGTCGGCGGCACCAAGAACTGCCAGCATACCGGGTACGCGATGACCCGGATCGGCCGGATGGCCACGATCGGATTTGACGAGGACCCGGTGGACTTCAACGACAACGATCCCCGAGAACGCCATCCGGTCAAGATCGACTACATCCTTCGCTACACGGTCACGGTCCGGAAGCAACGAGGCAAGGGGGCGCCGCCCCCCCCGCCGCCGCCGCAGCCTCCGATTCCGCCCCCCCCGCCGCCGGCTCCCGATGAGCCGACGATTCGGCCGGACTCGGTGGTGGTGCGGACGATTCCGGGCCCGACGATCGTGCCGGCGTCGGTCCTCGTGCGGGTGATCCCGGGCCCGGACATCCTCCCCGCCTCAGTAAACGTCCGGATCGTACCGGGGCCGGTGATCGATCCTGCCTCCGTCCAAGTGCGAACGGTTCCAGGGCCGGAGATTAACCCGGCCAGTGTCACCGTTCGTCCCCTGGTCGGCCCGACCATTCGGCCCGACAGCGTCAATGTTACTCCGAGAAAGCCCTAACCGAACGAGGATGGGACCATGGCCAAAGGCGACACGTTCAATGCGATCGTTGGCGACGAGATCGAACTCACGTTTCAGCTCAACCTCAAGCGGGCCGAGATCCAGAAGCGGCGGGACGCCGCCGACTTGACCCATGTCTCGATCGAGTTCATCCAGGAGCCGGTCAAAGATCCGGCGGCCGACGGCGGGCAAATCACCTTCGAACATTTGAGCGCCGATGCCACCGGCGATCCCAATGTCAATGAGATCCTCCCCATCACTCAGGACGATCCCAAATTCACCCGGCTCTACCGGGTCGGACCGATGACCGATTTGTCAGGACGGCCCAAGACCGACATGACGGTGCTGGTGAGAGCCGCCCTGGTGCCGAAGGACGGGGAAAAGAAGGCCTCGACCGTCCCGGCGGATAAGGTGCTGTGTAAGATCCGGGTCAAGGCGACGAAGTAATGACCGACCCCATGGTGCGCGAAATCAAGGATGAGAACGGCGTGGTGATCGCCCGGGTCTTTGAAGAAAACCCCGGCACCATGCTCCGGTGTCTCAAGTGCCAACTCGCCGATGGGCCGAAGGAATTGATCGAGTACCCGGAGACCTGGCGGAAGCTCTCGGACCGGAAGCTCTACGCGCTTTGCCGGGCCGCCGGCGACACCGCTTGACCGATCTCCGGGAGCCGGGGTACACTCACCCATACCCTGTCGGGATGATGGATGCCGACCTATAACGTCGATCTCACGACCGACCGCGGACAGAACCGGGTGCCGTTTACCCTGGACGACGACCGCCCACTGGGTCCCCAGGTCCAGCACATTCTCGAGGAACTCCGGCAGCGGGGCCTGGTCCTCCGCGGCGGCCCCGACGATGAATTGGCGGTTCGGTGGAACGGCAAAGAGGTCGATCCGGCGAAGACGCCCCAACATCTCGGCCTGACGGCCTACTATCCGATCGAACTCCGGATGCGGTCCCGCCGGGCGGCTCCGGCCGCCGAGCGGCGCCAGGAACCGCCGGCCACCCCGGTGCTCCCCCGGGGCGGGTACATCGGGATGGTGTCCGGCCTCACCGGCGCCGCGCTGGCTTGGGCCGCGTCGGCGTTCCTCTTAGTTGACCTTCCCGCCTTTCTGCCGAACTATGGGATGCTCGATGTCGTCGTCGCGGTGCTGCTTGGCGGGTTCGTCGGCGGCTTCGTCGTCGGCTTTGCCGAGCTGGCGCAGGCTCGGTCGTTCGGTCTCGGGTTCCTGAGCGGCCTTGGACTTGGCGCCCTCGGGGCCGGCCTCGGCTGTTTCCTCGGCGGCAGCCTGGCCGGCCCGCTCGGATTCGAACAGAGCCGTCAGGGTTTCTTGATTGCCCGGATCGTGATTTGGGTCCTGACCGGCGGATTGGCTGGGCTAACGATTGGCGCCTTCTTCTTCCGGCGGGATCGCCACCGGGCGCTCGATGGCCTGTTGTTTGGCGCGGTGGCCGCGCTCGTCGGCGCGATGATCATGTCGCTGCCGGGCCGGACTGACCTCTGGCAGATGGTGGCCTTCTCGCTGGTGGGTGGCAGTCTCGGGTTTGGGCTGATCGGTCCCTCGGTGCGCCGCGGGGCTGGGGTCTTCGAACTCGAGACCGTGGCGGGCCGTTCCGCGGGATTGTTGCGCCACCGCTGGTGGGTGATTCCCGACACGGGGGTCACCTCGGTGGCCGGCCGGTTCGAGATCCGGTCGGTCCAAGGCCGCTGCACCCTGGTGCCGGCGGCCGGCACGGCGATCGAGCTGCAGGGCAAACCGGTCGGCGGATCGGCGGAACTCATCAATCGGGACATCGTCGGGCTGGCCGGGAGCCAATTCCACTTCCGACGGTTCCCCGGAGGCGGGATATGATGCCTGGGCTGTTGGCGGTTCTGTTGGCCGCGGCCGGCCAGGCCGGCGATACGACCAAGCAGGACCTCGTGCTGCTCCGGTGTCAGTCGGGACAGCCGACCCCTTGCTTCGTGACCGAGTTCGATCTCGGGAACACTCGGCTCGATTCGAATCTGGTCTGGCGGGCCACCTTCCGTGGCGATACGGCCGTCCCGGGAATCGGGCGACGGTCTCGGGCGCTCGGCGCGGGCGGGTCGCATCGGCTCCTGATCCTGGTCGACGTCAGCGGCAGCATGCGCGATGTGGTGGGCACCGGCCGGGCCAGCCGGTTCGGATTGACCCGGGCGGCTCTTCGCGACTTTCTGGTGAGCCTCGATTCGTTGCCGTCGGGATCGGTCAAGGTGGCGATTGCCCCGTTTGGGAGCCGCCAAGTGGCGCCTCAAATCCAGGCCGCGGCATTCGGAACCCCTACCGAAGCCCAGGCAGCGTTGGGACGGATCACCGACCCGCGGACCGATGAGAACACCGGCCTGTATAGTGCCGTCGACCTCGGGGTGCGGAAGCTCGAATCGGAGCTCAAGACCGCCGGGGGCGGTGGGCTCGGGGTTCTCCTGTTGGTGAGCGACGGCGTGAACCAGGTCTTCCCGACCCGCGGCGACGACCCGGATCTGCTCGACGGGGCCGCCGGCTTGGACCAGGCCGCCCGAGCGGTGGAACGGAGTTCGGTGCTGCCCTCGATTCTCGGGATCAATCGGGTCGACGAGTCGGTGCTCCGGCGGTTGGCTGGGCCGCGGGGACAGATGACGGTGGTGAAGGACGACGGCTACGCGATCGACCGGGGCCTCGCTCGGGCCCGCGATCTGCTCTGGCGGAGTTGGGAGGTGTCCTTCTCGCTCGTCAGTAGCCGGGAGGAACTCGGTCGGAGTTGGGCTGAGCTTCTGGCCCGAGCGGGAAAACCGTTGGGACGGGGGGTGTGGACTCCGCCCACGATCGCGTTGCCGGCCTTCGAAGGCACGGTCCCGGTCGCCCTGGCCCCTCTGGCCAGTCCGGTCCGAGCGGACCGCCGCTGGCTCCTCGTCCCGATGCTGTTGGTCATCCTGACGTTGCTTTGGGGGGTCCTTCCGCGGTTCCTCTGGCCCCCGGTTGCCGACCCGCAGGCGGCCCCGGTGGCCAAGGCAGACCGGGCCCCGGTTCCGGCGGCCGGCGCCCTCCGGGCCGGCTTGAAAGAAGTGCCACCCCGTCGGCCCACCGATGTGACTGCGGCGAAGGCCCGACGCGGTTAGGCGCAGTTGCCCAACGCCTTGCGGGAAAGGCACTTGGGCGGTATCTACAGGGAACCACGAAAATCTCTAATTCACCGGGAGACTGCTTCGAATGCCAGTCGTAAAAGTGACTCGTGCCGGGGTTCGCCAAGCGCCCCGCCAAGTTCCCACCGAGACCACGGCCACCATCATGCCGATGACGGTCGATCGGGTCGGCCAGGAAACCTCTGAAGATGAGGAGCCGACCAAAGTCTCGAGTCTGGCTGAGGCGTTCGAGAAGTACAAGCCGTCGCTTGACTTCAAGACGAATGTCGGCGACGACGGGACGGAGTTCGCGGCCCAGCTCGATTTCAAGGGTCTCAAGGACTTCGATCCGAAAAAGCTGATGATGCGGGACGGCAATAAACGGAACGACCTCGCCGACCTTCAGAGCCAAGTCGATCTCCTCCATCGGATGCGGGAACGGTTCTCGGTGCTTTCGGTCCGCCGGTCCTGGGAAAACCCCGAGCAGCGGGCCGAGATTCTCGAGGCCGTGGCTGAATTCCAGGAAGCCCTGAAGAAGTTGTCCGGAGGTGCCGCGTGAGTGAGGTCAAGACCGCCCAAGAAATCATCGGCCAGAAGAAGGCCGGCAAGGCCATCGAGGAAATCTTCAACGTCATCCACCCGGCGCCGTCGAAATCGGCGCTCAAGGACATTTTCACGGCCGAGTCGGCCGGACAATTCTTGAAGCGGGTGGCCGATCTGTCGAGTCTGTTGTCCACCGCCGATAGCTACGACCAGGTGCTCAAGAAGCTCGACGCCCAGATCGGCCGCCTCGAAGCAACCCGCGACGACGTCCTGGGTCAGATCTATGAAAAGATCCGGCCGATCGAACGGAGCTACCGGCAGCTGCAGTTGTTCTTCGAGAACGCGGAAGTTCGCGATAGCCAGCAGCGGCCGCCGGTCGAGTTCTTCATCTTCAACGCCGACACCAAGGCCATTACCAGCGACGTCAACAGCACCACGATCGTGGCGGTCGACGAATTCGTGAAGTCGCGGAATGACAGCTTCAACTTCCGGCAGTTCATTTGCAACATGGTGTTGCCGGGGTACGTGGCCGACAGCGTCCGGAAGCGGTTCGAGGACATCGCCAACCAGTGGGGCATGCTCCTGATCGGGGACTTGAAGGACGATCAGTCCTTCAAGCAGCTCTCCGACCAGTTCCGCACCGATGGCGGCGCGTACGAGTTCCTGAAACGTCCGGAAGACCGGGCCGCGGCCGATGTCGTGATCGCCGGGTACGTCAAGCTCCGCGACAAGCACTGGTTTGAAAAATCCGACGACGACAGCGAAAACGCCGACCTGTTCGGCCCGGCGTCGATGCTCTTTGCCGGGAGCTTGGCCCGGACCGACCGGACCACCGGCGGCGGGATTGCTCAAGGCCCGGTCGGGATGATCTTCGGACAGATTCGGGGGGTCGACAAGGCCCGGATCGAGCCCCGGATTTCGCAGATGGAACACCTGTCGATGGAACGCCAGGTCGTGAGCATCATCCGGAACGAAGACAACCAGCTCTGCTTCGTCGGCAGCCGGACTCAAGCCGAGGACCCCAAGGGCGTGCTGAAGTTCTTCACGTCCTACCGGGTCCTCCGGTACCTCGAGCGCCGGATTGCCGTCTACCTCCGCCGGGTGGCGGAACAGCGGCTGACTCGCGATCTCGTCAAGGAGCAGGTCCGCAATCCGATCGAGGAGTTCCTCGAGGACGAGTTGAAGCGGGGAACGATCTACAAGTACAACATCGATATCGATATGGACGAGGACAAGTTTGCCCAGGGCGTGCTCGATATCAATCTGGAAGTGTTGCCCGTCGGTCCGGCGGAGACCTTTGAGTTGAAGATCGACGTACCGAAGTTCGGCGACAAAGCCGCCAAGGGCTGATCGTGGCCGACGAGACTGAGGACGAAGCCAAGCGCGACCTCCGCTTTTCCTCGGTCGAGGAAAAAGGGGTCCGGATCGACCGCAGCTTGGACGGGTCCGGTCACTTAGCGCGGGGCGACAAGACCAAGATGTCGGTGCTCAACTTCTCGTCCCGGCATCAGGCCCGGACCGAGCGGGACCCCGACTTCGAGTTTCGGGCCGCGCCGGCCAAGCCGGAGCCGGTCGCGGTGCCGGACCCGGTACCGGCTCCGGTGCCAGTGCCGCCCGCCGCGGAGCCCGCGGCGGCGTCGATGGTTGACAAGATCAAAGGATTTTTTGGCTTCTGACCTTGGTAGACGGCCGGTCGCGGCCGCCGTCTACCCAGTTTTCCGCGAGACCTAGGGGATACCAGCATGGCAACGTACAATCGCGTCAAGGTCAAGATCGATTCGACCGAGTTCCGCCCGTCCGAGGTGAAGTACACCTTGGCCCGCAACGCCAACCAAGTCGGTCGCCGGGTCGGTGACTCCGTCGTCGGCCGGGTCGAGATCTTCATCGACGCGAGCATCCTCGACAACATCCCCCAGGCCGCCCAGATCGAACTCTGGAAGATGGCTACCGAGTCGAAAGATCCGCTGCACAAGGTTGAGATCACCTGGTACCTCGACGAAGCCGACAAGGTCCTCCACGCCGTCGAATTCATGGGCTGGGTCAGCACCTTCGAAGTCGGGAACCCCCCGGCCGAGTTCCAGGCCGGTGGCAACATGGTCCAGTTCAAGAACCTGATGCGGCTCGAATTGACCGTGGTGGTCGACGAAACCAACGTCACCAAGCACAAGTTCACGAAGTGATCTCGGCGCTCGGCACTCGGCACTCGGCGCTCGGCCGAGTGCCGAGTGCCGAGTTGCCGAG
>JANMHX010000023.1:0-2840 GCA_031375485.1 Gemmatimonadota bacterium
CGGGTGATCGCCACCGGCCCCGAAGTCGTCACGGGCTCGACTAGGATGAAGGCGGGCACCGCCACGAAGCTGGTGCTGAACACCCTCACCACGGCGGCGATGATCCGGCTCGGCAAGACCTACGGCAACTTGATGGTCGACCTCCAGGCCTGGAGCCGGAAACTGGTGGACCGAGGCGATCGGATCGTGATGGAAGTGACCGGGGTCGATCGAACCGCCGCCCGGGCCGCAATCGATGCCGCCGCGGGGAGTGTCCGCGCCGCCATCGTGATGATCAAGACAGGCCGCGGGTTCGAGCAAGCGATGGCCTTGCTCGCCGCCAACGACAACCGGGTTCGCGCCGTCCTTGGCGAACCCCCACCAGTGCGGAACTCATGACGGAACGACCCACGTTGGCGATCGGCTTGATGTCGGGGACGTCGCTCGACGGGATGGATGCCGCCTTGGTCCGGTTTGCCGGGCCGACGCGGGTCGAACTGGTGGCGTTTGCCCACCTCCCATATACGGCGGACTTCCGCCACCAGCTCGAACATGCGATGACCGAGGGGACCACCCGGGAGCTGGCGTTGCTCAACGTCGCACTCTCGAATTGGGCGGTCGAGGCCACCCAGCAAGCCTTGGCCCGCGGCCATCGCAAGGCGTCGGAACTCGATTTCATCGCCTTCCATGGCCAGACCATTTGGCATGAGCCGCCGGCGGTGACCTGGCAGCTCGGCGAGCCGGCGGTCTTGGCGGAGGCGTTCGGCGTCCGGGTGGTGCACAACTTCAGAACCCGGGACGTGGCGGCCGGCGGGCAAGGCGCCCCGCTGGTCCCGGTGGCGGATGTGCTCCTCTTTGGCGCCGATCATCCGCGGATCCTTCTCAACCTCGGGGGCATGGCCAACTTGACGTTCGTCCCGCACCGGGCCGAAGACCGGGGCGCGCTGGCGTTCGACACCGGGCCCGGCATGGCCGTCATCGACGCCGTGGCGCGCCGGGTCGATCCCGCGTTGCCGTTCGACCGGGACGGACGCCTGGCGGCCCGTGGAGTGCCGAACCAGGCCGTGCTCGCCGAACTGTTAGGCGATCCGTTCTTTGCCGAGTCGCCGCCGAAAAGTACCGGCCGGGAACGCTTCGGCTCGGCCTATTCAGCCGCGCTGGCGGCCCGGGTTCCGGGCCCGGATGGAGTGGCCACCGCGGTTGAACTGACGGCGCAGAGTATTGCCCGGGCCATCGATCGGTGGGCTCCCGCCGGCACCGAGGTGCTGGTATCCGGCGGGGGCCGGCACCATCCGGGGGTGATGGCCTCGCTCCGCCACCACCTCGGCGCCCACCGAACCGTTCGGCTCTTCGACGAACTCTATTTCTCCGGCGATGCCAAAGAAGCCGTCGCCTTCGCGCTCCTCGGCTATTTGACGATCCATGGCCAACCCGGCAACCTGCCCGCCGCCACCGGTGCCCGGGGGCCCCGGGTGCTGGGCGCGGTGACGCCGGCATGAGCGTCGCCCGGTTGGTGATGCCGGCGATCCGGTGGCACGCCACCACCGGTTTTGAGCACGAGCGGGGCCCGATCGAACGGGCCCTCGAGTTGGGCGTGGGGGGCTTTATCGTGTTCGGCGGGACCCGGGAAGCGGTGGCCCGGCTCACCGAGCGGCTCGAGGAAGACGCCGGGCGGTCGCTCCTGATTTCGGCCGACCTCGAACGCGGGGCGGGCCAGCAAATAGCCGGGCTCACCGAACTGCCGCCGCCCCGGGCGCTCGCGTCGTTAGGCGATCTCGGGCCGGCCCGGGCCGCCGGCCAATTGACCGGCGCCGAGGCTCGGTCGGTCGGGATCAACTGGGTCTTGGGGCCGGTGGCGGACCTCGATCTGGAGCCGGACAACCCGATCGTTCAGACCCGGTCGTTCGGCGCCGATCCGGCCCGAGTCGCCGAACAAGTCACCGCCTGGATCGGCGGCGCCCATGATGCCGGGGTGTTGACCTGTGCCAAACATTTCCCCGGACACGGCCGCGCCGCCACCGACTCCCACGACCGGCTGCCGGTGGTCGATACCTCGGTGGCCGAACTCGAACGCACCGATTGGGTCCCGTTTCGCGCGGCCATCGCGGCCGGGACCGACGCGATCATGACCTGTCATGTGGCGTTTCCGGCCTTGGATCCGAGCGGCCGCGCGGCCACCCGGTCGGCGCCGATCCTGGACCGGTTGCGAACCTGGATGGGATACGACGGGCTGGTGGTGACCGACGCCATGATCATGGAGGGTTTCTCGGCCGCCGCGGGAGCCGCCGAGGCGTCCCGGGCCGCCCTCCTCGCCGGGGTGGACCTGATGCTCTATCCCCCCGATGTGGCGGCCGTGGTGGCCGCGCTTGACGCGGCGGGCGATGACGCCGTCGGCGCCGATCGGTTGGCGGAGTCCCTCCGCCGTTATGATCGTGCCCTGGCCCGGGCCACGACCATGTCGGTCGGGCGCCCGCTCGATCGCAGCGTGGCCGGCGAGATGGCCCGGCGATTGATCCTGGCGGGCGCCGAGCCGGTGGCCCTCAGGGCACCGTTCGAGCTGATCGTGGCCGATGACGACCTGGACGGAGCCTATCCGCCCTCGCCCAATACCTATCTCGAGGCGGCGCTCCGGGAGGCGGGCATCCCGTTAGGCACTGGGGGGAGCCGGCTCCTGCTGGCCTTTGCCGAACCGAGAGCCTCGAAGGGCCGAGCCGGATTCGGGCCCCGGTGCCGGAGCATCTTCGCGGATCCGGCGACTCGGGCCGATGTGGCGGTGTTGTTCGGGCATCCCCGGCTTCGGGCGGAGCTTCCGGCGGGACTCCCGGTCATTCAGGCCTGGCACCGCCAGCGGCTGATGCAGG
>JANMHX010000003.1:0-2649 GCA_031375485.1 Gemmatimonadota bacterium
TAGTTCGCGTCGAACACCTCTAACAGCTTGGGCTTGATCGCGTCGTCGGTGAGCCGGCGAGCACACACGGGCCGAGACATCGCCGAATGCACTGCTGACGGGGCGACCTGCATTGCTCCCGCGCTGGAGCTTCGGCGAGGCGATTATCACGCTGGACGGCGAGACCCATTGGTTCGAAGGGGCCCAGTTGCTGGCGGTTTACGCCATGATGGCGGCCGCGGCGTTCTTCATTTGACTTGTGTGACGGGTGGTCCTAAGTTGCTAAGCCATAACCCCTTACGAAAGCGACCCGGGTGAGGAATCGCCCGACAATTTTGATGTTTGGCCTGGCGGGAAAGCCGGTCCCAGAGCTGGTCCAGAAATGGGCCACGGAGAAGGATTTTCCCATCGAGATCCTCGATCAGCCGGACGATGTCGAGTCCATCATCCTCCGGGGCCATCCCTGCTTCCTGGTGGTGGACGGTGACGCGGCCGACGGGATGGGTCCGGAACTGGTCCGGCGTCTAAAGAGCGATTCGTTTACTGCAATTGTCCCGACTCTGGTCCTGGCCACCCAGCACCACCCCGACCGGATGCGGCAGTGGTTTGCCGCCGGGGCGGAGGAGATCCTGACCGAGGTGTTCCCGCCGGAGGAGCAACGGGCCCGGTTGGACGCCCTATTGGTCCGGAGCCAGCGGGATGTGTCCGTGCACCCCTCCACCCGGCTGCCCGGCGCCCCGGAGATCGACCGCGAAATCCGGCGCCGGCTCGACGCGACCCTGGACTTCGCGGTGTGCTACGCCGACTTGGATCATTTCAAGGAATACAACGACCGGTACAGCTATTACGACGGCGACCGGGTGATCTACATGCTGTCCCGGATTCTTCACGACGTGGCCAAGGGGCTCCTTGGCCCCCGGGGGTTTGTCGGCCATATCGGTGGCGACGATTTCATCTTCATCATCCCGGCATCCGAGATTAGCTTGGTGTGCACCGAGATCCTGTCGGTGTTCGACACCCTGGTGCCGTATCAGTACAACGAGCAGGACCGGCGGGCGGGGTATTACTTCGGCAAGGATCGTCGCGGGCAATTGCACCGGGTGCCCCTGATGACCTTGTCGGTCGGTATCGTCACCAACCGTCATCGCTCGTTTGCGCACCCGGCCGAAGTGAGCGAACTCGCCACGGAAATGAAGAGTTACGCCAAGACCTTGCCGGGCTCCGTGTTTGTAGTGGATCGCCGGCAGACTCGTAGCGACGAGAAGTAGGGGACTGGGGAATGAACGTTACTTGCACCGCCTGCCAAACCGTATTTCGAGTCGACCCCGCCAAGGTGCCGGCGGCCGGCGTGCGGGCTCGTTGTTCGGTTTGCGCCGGGGTGTTCTGGGTCCGCCACGCGGTGCTGCTGCCGACTCCAACGCCGACTCTGGTGTCCCCGCCGGTCGTCGTCCGGGTCAAGAGCGAGGCGCCGCCGATCCTGGCCGAGGCCACCGCGCCACCCCTGGCTCCGGTGGCCGTACCAGTCGCCCCGGCGGTGGCGCCACCCCGGACCGAGGTCGCCGCGACTCCAGCGCCGCTGCTGGCACCGCTCCCGCCGATCGCGCCGCGCCCAGAGGGCCCGGCCGTGGCGCCCCCGGTCCGGCGGCCGGAGCCGACGGAGCCCCTGCGGCTGCCGCCAAACCTCGAGCGGCCGTCGGGCTGGCCGCCCTTGCCTCCGACGTCGAATCCGAGCCCCCGCCCGGCTCCGCCGGCTGCACCGGCGGTGCCGAGCTACGCCGCCCCGGCCGCCCCTCCAGCATCGGCGGTCGAGTTGCCGGCGGCCCCGGCCGTCAAGAGGCCTCGAGGCAATCCGTTCCTCAGCCAAGACCCGGCCGCCAAGGCGCGACGGCTGGCCAGGGCGCTGATCTCGGACATGGTCGTCTATCACCCGGCCAAGCGGCGCGAAGGCCTCCAGAACGCCTCGCTCAAGCGGCTCTTCGAGGAAGAAATCCGGAAGAGCTGGGAAGAGTACGTCGACCAGGTCGGGAAGGACGTGGCCGAATCGACACCGTTTTTCCACGAAGCCCTGAACGAGATCCTGGCCGGAGGCAGTCCGGTTTTCCCGTAGAAACCGTCGCCCTTTCCCCCTATATTTCAACTTGAGCCGGCCCTTCGGTACAAACGGAAGGCCGGCTCGCTTCTTTTTCGAACCCGGAGGGTGTGATCATGGCTGATACCGCTGAGCGATTGACGACGTTGGACCGGCGGATGACTGAACTTCGAGATTTTCTTTGACTTGCCTGCTAAGACGGAGCGTCTAGCAGTTCTCGAGAACGACCAACTGGTGCCCGGTTTCTGGTCCAACCAGGAGCGAGCGCGGGTGGTGGTGCAAGAGGTCAAGGCTCTGAAAGGTTGGATCGGGCCGTCGGCCGAGATCGCTCGCCGGCTCGCCGACGCGCGGGGTCTGTCCGACTTGTTGGCGATCGAGCCGGACCCCGATCTGGCCGAGGAGCTCGAGGGCGAGGTCACGGCGCTCGAACGGGCAACCGAATCGTTCGAGCTCAAGTCGATGCTCCAGGGCGCCGACGACCATCGCGACGCGCTGCTGACGGTCCATCCCGGGGCCGGGGGTACCGAGTCGCAGGACTGGGCCGAGATGCTGACCCGGATGTACCGACGGTGGGCGGAGCA
>JANMHX010000051.1:0-5915 GCA_031375485.1 Gemmatimonadota bacterium
CGGCAAGGCGGCGGCGGCCGAAGGAGCGGTGGCGGGTGCGACCGGCGTCCGGGCCATCCAGCGGTACGCTTCCGATCGGCCGGATGCCAGCCGGTCCGGAGCGGCCGAGTAACTGACCGCCAGATACTCGGCCCCGGCGGCGCCGGCGGTCAATCGAACGCAACCCGCCGCCGGTGCCGCGCCGATGAGCGTTGATTGTCCGGGGGCCAACGCGAGATCGAGCGAGGTCGGGCAGCCGAGTTCGGGGGCCGGGGGAGCCGGCGGCGGTGGTGGCGTTGGCGGCGTGAGCCCCTCGCCACCGCAGGCAGCCAGTGCCGCCAGAAGAATCACCTGCGACCTGACTGGCATCGGCGCCGAATTCGGTTGGGAGAAGCCGTATGATCGCCCGGGTGAATCACCGAAACCCGGGTGAGCGGTAACAGCTCAGTCACACCCGCGTGACGTCGATTGCCCGGGGCCGGGCCGCGCGACAAGTTCGGCCCCATGATGAAGACGGTGATCGTTGGTGGACTGCTGCTAGGATCTGTGGCCTGTTCCACAGGCTCGCGGCAGCCGTCGGTTGTTGCGGAAGGCCGAATCGAGCGGCCGGACGGGCCGGCGCTGTTCTTTCGGGTGTTCGGCACCGGCGCCGACACGGCGATCGTGCTTCACGGCGGCTCCCTCCACCAGGGGTACCTGATCGAGCCGCTGGCCCCCCAGTTGGCGGGCCGAACCTTGATCTTCTACGACCAAAGGGGTCGCGGGAACTCGGCGGCGGTGGCCGATACCACCGAACTGTCCTTCAATGCGGACGTGTCGGACGTCGAGGCCGTACGCCTGCACTTCAAACTGGAGCGGGCTGCGCTGATTGGGCACCACTGGGGCGCGGCGGTCGCGGCGATCTATGCGGCCCGGCATCCGGGCCGGGTCTCCCGGCTCCTGTTGTTGAGCCCGTTCCCGGTGATCTACAGTTGGTTCTACGAGTTCAATGCGGTGACCGCCGACTCCGCGAAGTACCGCCAGCTGTTGGCGGACCTGAAGCCCGAGATCACGCTTGAGGAGGCCAAGGCGTATTGCGCCCGGGCGTGGCCGATCTTCTTCTCGCCGATTCGTCCCGATGTCGGCACCCCCTACGACCAGATGGCCCGGGCGGTTTGTGACGGGCCCGCCGACCGCATCGTGACCAGCCAGCGGACCACCCGGGTGCTGCAGCGAAGCCTCGGCCAGTGGGTGTTCCGACCCGAACTCAATCCGGTGACCGTCCCCACCTTGGTCGTCGAGGCCAGTGGATCCCCGTTGGTCGAAGAAGCCGCGACTCGGTGGGCTCAGCACCTGGCCGATGCCCGCGTGCTGCTGCTGCCGCCACCGTATCTCTTCCCGTGGGTCGGCGATCCCGCCGGATTCAACGAGGCCGTCACCGCGTTTCTCTCCGGTGGTTGGCCGGCGGGGAGCGTTCGGCCGGAACGCTGGGTGCCGCCGAGTCCCTGACGGCCTCATCCAATCAATACCGGCATGTGACCGAATGGATACACGAGCCCCCTGTGGCTGAAACATCCCGTTCTGATCTTCCGCCGTTCTTAAGCCTGTCCCTGTTCCGATTCGCATCTCGTTTGTCGAAGGGTGTCTGGTGCCGCCGATCATGAATCGTCATCGTGTCCGAGGCGCCGCGTTCGCGGCCGCAATGCTCATGGCTCTCGGCGCCGGCCGGGTGTCGGTCGCTGCGTCACAAACACCCGCCCCGACCGGCCGGGTGGCGGGACGGGTGGTCGACAAGGCCAACGGGCGCCCCATGGCGTCGGTCCGGATCTCGTTGGTGGGGAAGGCCGGGGTCGTCGAGTCGGACCTCGACGGTCGATTTCGGAGCCCCCTCGTCGAGGTCGGCACCTATAGCGTGCGGGCGGCCCTGATCGGATTCAAGCCGGTGGTGCTCGACTCGATCAAAGTCACCGCGGGGCAAGCCACCAGCATCTCGATTGCCCTCGAAGTGGCGCCGGTGCAGCTCGAAGAGTTGACGGTGTCGAGCGACGTGCCGAAGCGGATCTCCTCATCGGCGGGTCTCTTGGCGGCCCAGCAGAACGCGATGGCTGTGGTCGACGGGATCAGCGCGGAGACCATCAGCAAGACGGCCGACTCCGACGCCGGCCAAGCCGTGCTCCGGGTGACCGGCCTTTCGGTGGTCGAGGATAAGGTCGTCGTCCGCGGATTGTCGGAGCGATACTCGAACAGCCAGCTCAACGGCGTGGAGATCGCGAGCCCCGAGCCGGACAAGAAGTTTGTCTCTCTGGACGTGTTCGCGGCGAGTTTGATCGAATCGATCGTCGCGGCCAAGACGGCCACGCCCGACCGGCCCGGCGACTTCGCCGGCGGCACGGTGGATATCCAGACCAAGGAGTTTCCCGACAACTTCATCTTCTCGCTGGGATTCTCTCAAGGGTACAACAGCCGCGCCACGTTCAAGCAGTTTGCCCGCACGCCGCGGAGCGGTTCGGACTTCCTGGGCTTCAATGGCCGGAGCCGAGGGTTCCCGCTCTCCACCTCGAATGTGACGGAGCGGTTTGCCGAATCACTTTCCAACGTGTGGACCCCGGCGGCCACCCGGGCCCGGCCGGATCTCGGGGTCGACCTCGCCATCGGAGGCCGCCAGGACTTCGGCTCCGATGCGCTCGGTTACATCCTCTCCCTCAACTACGGCTCTGGTCGGGAGTACAACCCGGACCGGTATGACGCGGAGGGGGAAGCCCCGTTCCGGTTCGAGGAGTCGGCCGAGCGGGTCGAGCTGGCCGGGATCGGCAACCTGACCTACCGGCGCGGCACCAACCACAAGTTCGGCTTCAAGAACTTCTACTCCCGCTCGAGCGAGGAAACCGTCCGCCAGGGTGTCGGCGGGGACAGCGGCGACGGCCCGAGTCTCAACTATCAAGTCAGTTACATCGAGCAGTACGTGACGCAGTCGCAACTGACCGGCGACCATTTCCTCCCCGGGCTCGGTAACTCGCGACTGGAGTGGAAGGCGAGCTTCGGGAAGGCCAATCGGGGCGACCTCGACAACCGCCAGCTCCGGTACATCGACAACGGCTCCGGGTTTCAGTTGACCAACCGGCGGCCCCAATTTCGCGGCACGAACGAGCTCTTCGACCGGTCCTACTCCGGTCAAGTCGACTGGTCGCTTCCCTTCGGCCTCCGAGCCCCCGGGGACGCACTGATCAAGTTCGGGGGGCTTTACCGTCGCAAGAACCGGCAGTTCGACGCGATCTCCCTCGAGCTCCGGGCGGGTCCGGATCTTCCCAACTCGTACCTCTCGTTGCCCCCGGAAGAGCTCTTGGCGCCGGAGAACCTCGGACCCGGCCTGCTCTCCTACACGCCGCTTCCGATTCTCCTTCCGTACACCGGCACCGACCGGGTGACGGCGGGGTATGCCCTGGCCGACTTCGAGTTGCTGCCCGCGGTCCGGATCGTGGGCGGCGCCCGGATCGAAAAATGGTATGCCGAGCTGAGCGAGGGTGAGCCGCCGTTGACCAATTTCCGCCGCAAGTCGGACATCCTCTGGTCGACCAACTTGACCTACGCGCTCTCGCCGACGACCAACCTCCGGGTGGCGGCCTATCGGACCGTGGCTCGTCCGGACCTCCGGGAGTTATCCACCGGCGGATACCCCGCCGTTGTCGGGGGGCCGCCCACCATCGGCAACGACAGCCTCAAGCCATCCTCGATCCTGAACGGGGATCTCCGCTTCGAAGTCTATCCGGCGGCCGAAGAGTTGTTTGCCGTGAGCCTGTTCTACAAACGATTCACCGATCCCATCGTTACCACGTACCGTGACGCGGCCGGTGTCGTGATCCAACCGGACAACGGCACCAAAGCCACCAGCCTCGGGGCCGAGTTCGAGTTTCGGAAGCGCCTGGGGTTCATCGCCGGGGTGTTCCAGCCCTTCCTGCTGAACGGCAACGTGACCCTGATTCGGTCGCGGGTGGCCATTCCCGCCCGGCTCGGGCTCTATGCCGACGACCTCGAATTTCAGGGACAGTCGCCGTACTTGGTCAACGTCGGTCTGACGTATACCCCGTCCAAACCGAACCTGAGCGTGTCGGTGCTGTTCAACCGGTTCGGCCAACGGATCGTCCGCTATCCGGCCGGCGGAACCGGCGCGGGTGCCACCGTCGGCCCGAATATCATCGAACGCCCCCGGTCCTCGCTGGATGCCAAGATCAAGATGGGGACGTGGAACAAGATGTCGGTGTCGCTGTCGGGCAAGAACCTCCTCAATACGCTCCGGGAGCTCGCCTATGACCGGTCGATCGGCAATGGCACCGCGCCGCCGCCGATCCTGGGGCGCTCGTTGTCGGGTATGACATTCTCGATGGGACTCTCGTATGCGTACTAGTCTGATCCGCGGGTTCGCCGCGCTCGGGATGGCGGTGGTGGCGGCGTGCGCGCCCGGCGAGTCGCTGGTCCCTCCCGATGAGGTCGACCCGAAGCCTCTCGTCGTCAGCCCGATCGACATGCACACCGTGCAGGTGCGGTGGACCGCCGTGGCCGGCGCCCGGACCTATGAGCTCGAGCGGCGGGCGAATCTCAAGGGGCCGTTTCAGTTGATTCTTGGCAACATTCCCCGGTCCCAGACCACGTACCTCGACCGGGATCTCGATCCGGCCACGGTCTACGGGTACCGGCTCTCGGCCTACAATGACCTTGGACAGTTGCTCGGCGTGACCCCGGTCGCGGGCGGTGAAACGGCCCCCGAGCCGGGCATCGACGTCTCGGCCGGTTCGCTGCTCGGGGGCGACCCGGAAAAATCGATCGATTCGACCGGGTATCGGGTCACGGTCAAAGGGGGCGCGATCAACCAGTCGCTGCCGCTCGAAGTCCAGGGGACCCAGCGGTTCCAGCCGTTGCCGCCCGGTCTCTATTCGGTGGCCGTCGAGGATATCGCGCCGAATTGCGTTCTCGAGGGCGTGTCGCCCCGCGTAGTGGCCGTGACGGATCAAGGACTCGCCACGATCGCGAAAGTGGCGTTCTCGGTCCGGTGCCGCGACCGGAGCCGAGGCCGGCTCACCGCGAAGATCGTGACGAGCGGCGACACCGTTGACGCCAATGGATTCAAGGTCGTCCTGTCGGGTCTCGCCGATGACACCAGTCTCCCGGCCTCGGAACGTGCGGTGGTCCTCACCCGCGATGTCGGCCCCCAGGGTGGTCAGACCGAGTTCGACAACCTCCGGCCGGGCGTGTACTCCCTGGTCTTGGACAATGTCGCGGCGCTCTGTTCGGTTGAAGGAACCCGGCAACGGGACGGGCTCCGGGTCACTGCCCTCGGGAGTTTGACCGAGGAATTCAAGGTCAGCTGCTCGGGCGACGGGGGTACCGCCAATCGCCCCTTCATCTTCAATGCCGCTTGGAGTCCGGACGTGGGGCCGACGGGGTCTCGCACCGTCCTCGGCGTCTCGCTCGATCTCCGCCAGGACGCGGCCGCCGACGTCCGGGGCTTTCAGTTTGCGATTCAAACCCCGACCGCCATCGTTCGGCTCGATAGCGTGGTGTCCGGCACTCAGGGTTGGAACTTGATCGTCAACGCCAACACGCCGGGCCAATTCCTGGCCGTGGCGACGAGAACCACGGCGGCTAAAGGGTTGGTCCCGCTCGTTAATGCCCACTACACCATCGTCGGCGCAACCGGCAACCGGGCCGTGACGCGAACGATCGGATTGACGCTCGCCGCACCCGACGGGTCCGCACTCGACGATCGCGTTCGACGGACCGAGGACACCCTGTTGGTCGGGCAGGGTAACCCGCCGCCTCCGCCGCCCCCGGCCAATAATCAGCCGCCGGTGGCCGTGGCCAACGGTCCCTATGCGGGGATCGTCGGCCAGGCCGTCACGCTCACCGCCGCGGGATCATCCGACCCCGATGGCACGATCGTGGGCTACGCCTGGGACTTCGGT
>JANMHX010000053.1:0-1943 GCA_031375485.1 Gemmatimonadota bacterium
CCGGTCGCGGCGGGCCCGGGCATGGGCCATCCGTTCGGCCGCCACCGCGAGATCCCCGTCCAGCTTGCCTAACGCCAGCTGGACCTGGGCCAATTCCCGTGCCACGATGGTCCGGTGTTCTTCCGCGCGGGTTCGATCGGCCGAGCCGACGTCCTGATGCTGGGTGGCTACGGCCAGGCGTTCGCGGAGATCGGGCAGTACGGTCTTCAGGTGGTCGTGGCGGGCCTCCATGCCGGCGGCTCGTTCGGACAGTTCCTCCAGGAGGCGATGCGCCAGGGTCAACTGCACCGAGAACTTCTCTTCCATCAACTTGGCGTGGCGTTCGGCTTTTCCCTTTTGCCGGGCCAAGCTCCGAATCTGGGACTGCACCTCGGCCAGCAGGTCCTCGAGGCGCTGGAGGTCGGTGGCGGTCTCTTCCAGGCGCCGCTCGGTGCTGTGTTTCCGGTCGCGGTAGAGGCCGATCCCGGCGGCCTCTTCGAACAGGGAGCGCCGTTCATCGGCCCGGTCGGACAGGAGCAGGTCGATCATCTTGGCTTCCATGACCACGCCGGCATCGCTGCCGAGACCGGTGCCCCGGAGCAAATCGTTGACGTCGCGGAGCCGAACCGAGCTCTTGTTGATGAAGTAGTCGCTGCCGCCGGACCGGGTCATCCGCCGGGTAATGACGACCTCGTTGTAGGCGATCGGCAGATCACCGGCGGTGTTGTCGAGGAACAGCGAAACTTCCGTAACGTTGACGGGGCGGCGGTTGATCGAACCCTGGAAGATCACATCTTCCATCTTGCCGCCCCGAAGCAACCGGGCGGACGTTTCGCCCAGGACCCAGCGCACCGCGTCCGAGACGTTGGATTTGCCGCAGCCGTTTGGCCCGACGATCGCGGTGACGCCATGGTCGAAATCAAGGGTGACGGTGTCGGCGAACGACTTGAAGCCGGAGAGCTCCAGCTTGAGCAGTTTCATGTGGGTTCCGAAGAGAGCGGTATCGAGAGGCGGCCGGTCCGCACCGGGGCAAAAATAGCCGGGGTAGACAGGGTGCGGCTACTGGCGAATCGGCGGGTTCGTGAGGACAAAGTACGGCCGGCCGAGTTTCCGTCCGGTCTCCTCGGCGGCCTCGCGGGTGCCGTAGGGCCCGACGATCACCCGATAGCCCTCATCGGGCGTGGTGGGATCGATCACTTTGGCGGGAAAGCCGGCGTCGGACAACTGCTTGGCGAAATCCCGGGACCATTCGGCGCTCTGGGAACTGCTCACCTGGAGGAACAGCCGATCCGCGGTCGTCGTGTCGGATTCGGGGGCAACCAGCAGGCTGTCCTGAGCGACCAACGCCGACTCGGCGGCGGCGGCCGCAAAGGTTTGCCGGTCCCGCGGGAGCCAGGTGGTGACCGCCCATCGGTCAACGGCGCCGCCCGAAATCCGGCCGATCTCCCGGGCCGGCCCGGTCAGGGAGACGGCGACCAGGTCGCCCTCGTTGCGGCCGAGGAAGGTGGCCGCCCCGGCCACGGTCGGGAGGTCGTCTTCCCAGCTGGCGGCGATCGTGCCGACGAGCCGGTTGGTGGCGAGATCGACGACCCAGACGCTGTCGCCGGAGGCCGGCCGGCCGAGGAGCCAACGGCCGGAGGCATCGGTTCGAATGGTGGCCGGCCGCCCCGGGAGGGCGATCGAGCCGATCCGATCGAGTGAATACCGGTCGATCACGTCAATGGTCGGGTCCTCGTGCGCCACATAGAGCCGGTGAGCGGAGGGGCTGAACGTCACATGCTGCGGCCGGGTCTTGGTGGCGAAGGTTCGGACGCCGAACGGCTCGTCGGTCTGATACAGCCCCACCCCTTGGGGGCCGGCCACCGCGATCAGGTCGCCCCAGTAGGTCGCCGCGACCTCGCCCTCGGGAATCTCCACGGTGTGGATCTGCCGTTCCTGGGACAGGACAACCAGGCGCCGCGGCT
>JANMHX010000074.1:0-1728 GCA_031375485.1 Gemmatimonadota bacterium
CGACGATCCGCTCGAGATGCCCGTCGCCGAGGTCCTCGCCGGGGTCGAGGACATAGAGCGCCGACCGGCCGACCAGGTGGGTATTGGTACCCGGTCCGGTAAACAGTCCGGGGTTCTGCTGGGTCAGCCGTCGGACCAGGGGCGAGAGACGGACGACAGACCGGTAGTCGATCGGCGCAGTCATGGGATGAAGGCTCGTTCGAACGCGTCTCGGTCAACCTGGGACACGTCGTCCAGCGCCACCTCGTAGCCCTCGTCGCCCGGCAGCACCACGCGACCCTGGTAGACCTTGGGCTGATTGGCCGGGAGCGGCACCGGTTGGGCGGCCGCCCAGGCCACGGCGGCATCGGCCGTCGAGTGCCGGCCCAGGGCTCTCAAGTTCACCAGCGTCGGGAAGATGATCATCCACTCCCGCCGGAGCGCCCGCTCGATCGCGGTGGCCGGGGTCACCCAGGCGGAACTCGTCAACTCCCAGTCGTCGTGGGCCGCGATCTGTCCCTCCGGCGCCCGGGTCACGAAGAACCGGGTGTCGAACCGGCGGGGTTCGCCGAGCGGGGTGATCCAATGCGACCAATAGGCGATCCGATCGGTGGCCAGGCGGAGGTCGTTCTGGTCGGCGATGGCCTGGATGCTGGTGGTCTTCGCGTTGAGTTGATCACGAAGGTCCTTGAAGTGGGCCTCGACCGCGGGGTCGGCGAAGTCGAGCAGGGCGCCGGTCCGGTCGTACGCCAGCAGAACCCCGGCCTCCTCGAAGCACTCCCGGACGGCGGCCACGAAATGGGCCAGGCCGCCGCTCGCCAGGCCGAGTCGCTGGTTGGCGGTGGCCTCATCGAGGCCGGCGCAGCGGGCCGGGTCGATGGCGTCTTCGGGATCGACCCGGCCACCGGGGAAGACGTACGCGCCCCCGACGAAGCCCGATTGGAGGTGGCGTTTCTCCATGAAGACCTCGATGCCGGCGCCGGGCGGGGCGGCATCGCGGACCAGCAGGATCGTCGAGGCCAGCCGGAGGTCGGTCATCGGGGCTCCGTCGTGATCAGAAGGTCTCGGGTGCCCGCCCATCTCCAGCCGAGCCCGAGCGGGATCAACGCGATAGCGGCGACGATGACCCCGATGAATGGGTATCCGACCTGCCCGAAGGCGACGCCGGACAGGAGGCTGCCTAACGCCGACGCGCCGGTCAGGAGCGAGTCGTTGAGACCCTGAACCCGGGCCCGCTCGGCTTGGGTCAGCCGGTCGGAGAGGAGGGTCGAGCCACCCACGTAGCAGAGATTCCACCCGAGACCGAGCAGGAAGAGCACCAAGCTCATCGGCCCAAGCGTCACCGATTGGGTGGCGCCCAACCCGGCCGCGATCAGGATGGTGGCACCCACCGCGATCAGGGGGCCTCGGCCCCACGCGTCGGCGAGTTTGCCGGTCACCATGGAAAAGGCAAACATCCCGATGACGTGGCTCGACATCACGGCGGAGATGTTGCCGAGGGGGTGTTGGTGTCCGAGCATGTGGAGCGGGCTGATGACCATCAGCGTCGACATGACGCCCTGGGCCAGCAGCATCGACAGCATCGCCACTTGGACGCCTTGGTCACGAAGAATGTCGCGAACCGGCCGGGCGGGGTACCCGTCGGACCGGGGACGCGGTCCCGGCTCGTTGAGCGCCAGGGCCAGATCCTTGGGCTCGGGGCGGAGCAGGGCCAGGACCATCAACGATCCCGCCAGGAAGAACCCGACG
>JANMHX010000098.1:0-27070 GCA_031375485.1 Gemmatimonadota bacterium
CTACGCCGCCCCCCGACCGCGACCGCCGCCGGTCGTCCCCACCCGTAGGTTCGAGCGGGGGGACCCGTGGCGTGCCCCCGGATCCCGCCGACGGCGCGCCACCCCGCCCCGCCGGTCGGCGGACGGACCGGATCGGCTCCGCGGGTCGGCCCTCCCCGGGCGCGGGGGCCCGCCTGGACCGTCCGCCCCTCACGGGATAGGTTGGGAGGGGCGAAGCCAATTCCTATTCCCATTCCCTATTCCCATTCCCTCAAGGGTCGATGGCGAGGCCATTCGCGAAGACGGCCGATTCCTGCGGGGTCGAGTTGACATGGATACGCTGACTCCTAAGGCTCGTTCGAAGCGGATGAGCCTGGTGCGCTCTCGCGGGAACCGGAGCACCGAGGCGGCCGTCGTGCGAAGGTTTCGGCTCGAGGGTGTGCGCGGCTGGCGGCGCCATGTTGAGGGGCTGCCGGGCCGGCCGGACTTCTGGTTTCCAGCCGCCCAGGTCGCGGTGTTCGTTCACGGGTGTTTCTGGCATGGATGCCGCCGCTGCTACCGGGCCCCGAAGAGCAATCAGACGTTCTGGCGTCAGAAGCTGACCGAGAACCGATTTCGGGACGGTCGGACCGCCAGGAATTTGCGGCGGGTCGGGTTCGGGGTGATCACGGTTTGGGAACACGAAATCTCACGGGATGGATGGGTTGCCCGGCTTCGCCGGAGGCTTGCGGGCATTAGTAGCCGAAAAACGAGGTTCTCCAAGCAAAGGCGGCGAGCACAGTGAAGATTGACCCATACAATCCCCTGGATCTGGAGGCCTTGGGTGATTCGCTACTCCGGCGGCTCGAAGGCAACAAAGCCGTTCGAATCGACCAGCTGGACAAGTTCGATGGATCGGGTATCTACGCCCTCTACTACACCGGTCAAGCCGATCCTTACGCAGTCCTCGGAGAACACAACCGCAAGGGCAAGAAGCCGATTCCGCTCTATGTCGGTCGGGCGAAGGATTCCGGGGCTCGGCGGGGAGTCAGCCCACTGCTCCCGGTTGACGAGCCCCTACTGTGGAGCCGCGTCCGGGAACATCAACGTAGCATCGGGCACGCAGCGAACCTGAAGGTCGAAGACTTCGCGGTGCGGGTTCTGGTGGTGATGCCGGTCTGGATCCCGCTGGCCGAGGCGGTCGTGATCCGGACCTACCGCCCGCTCTGGAACAGCCACGTCCAGGGGTTCGGCATCCACGCGCCGGGAGGGGGACGCACGGGGCAGGCCAAGTCCGAGTGGGACGTATTGCACGCCGGACGAGCCTTCGCGGCGGGGCTTACCGGGGCGAAGCGCCAGCCAGCAAACCGGGCAGATCTGCTTGAACGTACTCGGCGGCTTTGCGCCGAAGCGGTCGCGGACCAGCGGAAGCGATAGCGGCCTCCTCGAGTGCCACTCGGATCGACCCCGCCACCGCCTGTGCAAGGCGAACAGGCACCGCGTTGCCGATCTGCCGCATCGCTTCGCCCCAGGCACCCTTGAATTCGTAGTGATCGGGGAAGGTCTGCAGCCTGGCCGCCTCGCGAACGGTGAAGTACCGAACGGTTCCGTTCGGATTTCTGAGCATGTTTTCCCCGCCCGGGACGCCGTGGACGCCGGCCTTCAGCGTCTTGGCCGGCGAATCCAATGGGGATCCGGTATGGCCCGGGTACATCTTCGCCCCCGGTTGGCCGACGTGGTTCTTGAACCGGTCGTCGCCCTTTCGTGGGACTGGTGCGGGAAGGCCATCCAGGGCGTCCCTGACGGTCAGCCATGCCTTCGTTCTGCCGCCCTCGCGCCGCCACTTTCCGGCGAGGGGGTGAAGTGGTCGATCACGCCGATTTATCTCGTGCGATTTCCAATAAGCTCCCGTGACCTCCTGGGCGATTCGGAGCGCCATTGAGCTATGGGATGGGACCGGTGGTACCCAGGTCGTGGCAAGGTCTCGTCTGATCGCGACGAAGAAGACCCGCTCTCGGCGCTGGGGAACGCCGAAATCGGCCGCATTGAGCAGCACCTTCTTGACGTCGTATTCAAGGGACGTCTCGGCTCGGTCGGCCTTGGCCCGGCGCAGCGCTCGGAGATGATCCTGCCACCCGTTGGGGTCGAGGGCGTCAGGCGGCAGCACGAGGGGAAACGAAAGCTGCAACTCGATGAATTCGACAAAGTCCGCCAGATTGGCCCGGAGCAGCCCCTTGACGTTCTCAACCAGCACCGCACGCGGCCTCACTTCGCGAATCGCTCGAAACACCTGAGGGAACAGGTTGCGGCCGTCCTCGAACGCCCGGTGTTTTCCGCCGATGGAAAACGGCTGGCACGGGGCCCCGGCGGCCAACAAGTCCACGCCGACGAATGGATCGAAATCAAATTTCTTGACGTCGCCCTCGTGGATGAGGCACGAGGCCCCGTCGAAGGCGGAATGGTTGGCCCGGAGCGTTTGACACGCGTCCTTGTTGTACTCGAGGAGCAGGCGGTGCTGGAATCCAGCTGCTGAAACGCCGAGTGCTAGGCCCCCGGCGCCGGTGAACAATTCGATCGAAGTGAACGCCCTCTGCGACATTGCTCAACCTAGCGCTCGTGCTGTCGAAACGGGATCGGGAACCGGGCCACCGCTGCAGGCCGCCCGTCACCGAAGAATAACCGAAAAATATCGAAAAAGGGGGACCGCAACGCAAGTTGGCATGGGATTGCATGACAACATAGCCGAGGTCAGCCGATCCGGAGTGCCTCGGCCACGGCTCGGATCGTGCGCTCGACGGCCGCGTCGTCGGTTTGCCAATTGACCACGCAAACCCGCATGGCTCGGTGGCCGCCCCAGGTCACGCCGCCGAACATCGCCTCGCCGCTCCGGTTGACCGCCTCGATGACCCGCTCGGTTCGGGCGTCGTGATCCGGATCCGTCGCCCCGGACCGGGAATCGAGGAACCGGACCAGCCCCTGATTGAGCCGGGGCGGCGACACGATTTCCGCGCCCGGGAGCGCGCCGATGCCTCGCACCAACGCCTCGCACTGGGCGCTGTTGTGCTCGATCAGCCTAGCCACGCCGTCGCGCCCGAGCTCCCGGAGCGCCGCATAGACCGCGAAGGCCCGGGCCCGCCGGGACCACTCGGGGGTCCAATCGATCGGCTCGCGCGCCTCCTGCTCCCCGACGAAGTACGAATCCCTGATCGTCATCGCCCGGCGGTGCGGTTCGGGATGCCGGACGGCCACGAAGCCGGAGTCTTGGGGGACATTCAGCCACTTGTGGCAATCGGTGGCCCAACTGTCCGCGAGCTCCATGCCGTCGGTGAGCGCCGTGAACCGCTCACTGGTCCGGGCGAAGAGCCCGAATGCCCCGTCGACATGCACCCACGCGCCGTGCTGGTGAGCCAGCGGTATCAACGCGGGGTACGGATCGAACGCCGCCGTGTTGAGGTCGCCGCCGTTCAGTCCGACGATCGTCGGGCCGGTGCCCGCCTCGAGGGCCGCCTGGAGCGTGGCCGGCGCGATCAGCCCGTCGCCATCGACCGGCAGCACCACCAATTGGCGTGATCCGATGCCGAGGTAGCGGAGGGCCCGGTCGAGGGAGACGTGGCGAATGGCGCTCACCAATACTCGAATCGGCGGACTCCCCGCAAGGCCCTGGGCACCGACATCCCACCCCGCCCCGCGGAGCACGTGGTCGCGGGCGGCCGCGAGTCCGGTGAAGTGAGCCATCTGACAGCCGGTCGTGAACGCGAACGACGCCGACGCCGGCAACCGGAGGAGGTCCAGCAGCCACTTCCCCGCCACTTCCTCGACCACCGAGGACACCGGCGATGTGGCGTAGATCACGGCGTTCTGGTCCCACGCGCTGACCAGCCACTCCGCCGCGATGGCCGATGGCAGAGCCCCGCCGATGACCCAGGCAAAGAACCGGGCGCTTCCGGTGCCGAGTTGCCCGCCTTCAGCGGCCCGGGCCAGCTCGTCGATGACCTGATCGGCCGGAAGACCTTGGTTCCGGAGCGGGATGTCGAATCGGGCGACGAGTTCATCGCGGGTGGCGGGCGCGGCCACCGATCGGGCGTCGACTTGATCGAGGTACCGGCGCGCATGGAAGGCGGCGCGGTCGAGGGCGCTGGAGGTCATGGCCGACAACCTAACGGGGGGCCGGTGGCGCGGCCATCCGATCCTTGCGGTGAATCGGGTCCGGCTACGGCGCCGCGCGGTGCCCGTAGCTCATGACGCGGGCCCGTTTCCACGACCCGGCATCGAGCTTCCAGAGCATCGTAAACACCGCAAACCCGGCCAGGCGTTCGGGCCCGTCGCCCTTCCGTTCGTAGAACCGGTGTTCGCCGGACTCGATGGCCCCATACCCCGGGACCGGGTCCACCTTGAGCGTTTCCACTCCCAGTTCCCCCGGACCTCGTAGGAGGCGCTCATCCTCAGGTGGTTCGTTTCTAAACATTTCGAGTCGTTCGGCGGTGAAAAATAACCCATTGAGGCCCGACCGGCCCCGGCTCGGGTTTATCATTCCAAACACCCCTCAGACTTCGCCAGAATCGGGGACCTCGATGCGCCGATCCGTTCGACTCGCCGTATTCCTCGTCGCCGGGGCCAGCGGCGCCGTCCTACCGTCGGCCGCACCCGCCTGCAGCTATGGGCGGTTCTGGACGATCCGATCGGAGGGCCTCACCTTCCTGATCGGTACCGCCTCAGCCGACACCGTTCGCGCCGGCCCGGGAGCGGTGAAGTACTCGGTCGCTGACGGGCATCTCGGGCCCGCTGGCGACCGCCTGATCTTTGGCCAGATCGTCGCGGTAGAACAGGTCACCGGCATCGACCGGGCGCGTCTCCCAGCGCGGTTGCGGCAGGTGGTGTTGGTGCCGTGGGACTACGGCCCTGATTGCACCCCAAGTCCGCTGATGCAGACCGCTCGCTGGGTCACGCCGGGAATCCGGGGCTTGTTCAGCGGCATCCTTCGCCCCCGATCGCACTGGGCAAACGGGATGCCGACACTCGACGTCTTCAATCCCGCCCGGGAGCCGTATCCAAGCGGACCCACCGTATTCTCCTCCAGTCGAAACGCCCCCCGAGACTCGAGTCTCTCGATCGACGAACTATTTCCGGTCCTCAACCTGCTACCCGATTGGCGCCAGGTGCGTGACTCCGAAGAACGGGCCGTTGCGCCCCTGATGAGCTGGGCTCGCGCCAACCCAGAGCTGGCCCGACGTCCGCCAATGGCCGAAGCGGTGGCCACGGCCAACGGCATCGTGAGGGAGGGTCGGGTTCGGCGAGTCGCGTCGCCGATCGTCGGTACCTACCGATTCGTCGTGTCGATTCCGGGTGATCGCGATCGGATCTTCTTTGCCCGCACCGAAGCCAACCCCACGAGCGAATGGCAGATCAACCGGGCCCGCTCCCAGCCAGGTGATCCGACGGTCATCCCCCCGATGGAGGGCTACTTCGTCCTAGCTGTTCCGATGCCGTCACTGGCCGCGTTGCCCCGCGGCTGCGGGGCCCGCCAAAGCGACCAGGCGGCCTACCTCGGGTTGGTCTCGGGCCCACCAATCGCCGGCCCAGACGGTCTCGAATGGAGAGGCATGATCGAGTTCAACCTGATCGGTCGCGCATTCCTTACCGACTCGGTACTGACATCCTACGCGGGCGCGTGGCAGGAACAGTACTCTCGTCGCTTCAAGGCGCGGCTACCAGAGGAGACGCCGGCACGATTCACGATGAACACCGGCGGGCCGATGCGAGTGCAGATGGACTTCACCCTGGACGACGGGCGGCGGCTCGCGATCCGCGGCGAGCGAATCTCGTTGGACGCGGCCAAGTGCCTCCCGCGGTAACTCACCACTCGGAAGCCCGGTCCTTCGTTGTTGGCCCGCCCAAGTATCCGGATGGGACCGGCACCTCCCTCTCGGACCGAGCCCGCCTAATTCCGGAGCACGTAGTGGCTGTAGATGCCCTCCGGCCGCCACAACAACTCAACTCGAAGCTCGACGGCTCCTCCCGGTCGACGGATGAAGGAGTATCGCGTCGTGCCCGCGACCCATGTTGACGCCGACTGATACGCCGGGACCACTGGTTCGGCTCCCTCAGCCGTCAGCCGCAGACCGGCGGCCGATGGCCACCAGGACCTCGGGGTGCGGAGCGGACGTTGAAGCTGGTCCCGCGCCCGTCCCCATCGTCATTCTCTTCCAAACCTCGGCATCCGCGGCCCAGGGCGATTCGATCTTCGTGGGTGCGGATATCAGTTGCCGCTTCTGCGACCTCGACCTGACGGGATTTACGCTGGTCGGAGCGCCGGCAGGCGTTTCCGCGCGCACGAATGTGGCGTTCTCATCGCGGACTAGAGAGACCGTAACAATCACTATCGGAGTCAGTTCGACCACGCGTACGGGCACTTATACGTTCGCGGTCCAGTTCTCGCATAGCGGCCTGCCGATTCCGAATCCGCTCCAGCTTACTCTAACCGTCACGCCCGTCCTTCATACCAGTAGCGGCGGAGCCGGTGACCCCGCGCGGTGATGGGATCGGGGTCGGGTCCGTGTGGCAACGGTCGGACGGTTTCGACCTATCAGTCGGGTTCGTTCTGGCGATTCGCTCGGCTCCCGGCCGTGTCATCGCCTCCGGACCTCGCGCCGAGGCGGTACTCACCACGTTGGTCGCTCGTTAGGCGCTGATTGACCCCGCCAATTCAGAGCGGCGCGGTCGAGGGCGCGGTAGGTCATGGCCGACAACCTGACGGGGGGCCGGTGGCGCGGCCATCCGATCCTTGCGGTGAATCGGGTCCGGCTACGGCGCGGCGCGGTGCCCGTAGCTCAAGACCCGGGCCAGCTTCCACGACCCGGCCTCGAGTTTCCAGAGCATCGTAAACACCGCAAACCCGGCCAGGCGTTCGGGCCCGTCGCCCTTCCGTTCGTAGAACCGGTGTTCGCCGGACTCGATCGCCCCATACCCCGGGACCGGGTCCACCTTGAGCATTTCCACGGCCAGTTCCCGGCGGGAGCGCCACGCGTCCGGCGCCTTCCGGGCCTCGCAGTTCTTGGTGTAGTCCGCCACGAACGCCGCGCCGGAAGTGGCCACCACGCCGCTTTTGTCGTGGTAGAACTCGAGATCGGGCGTGACCATCGTCGTGAGGCGGGGGGGATCACAGCCGAGGAAGAACAGCGCAAAGAGATCCCCGTCGGCGGCGGCCACAGCCCGGGTGAGTTCGGCGCCCGTTGGAACCGGGGTGTTGGTCTGCGCGGCGGTCGGGGCGGCCACTGTTCCGAGGAGAACGATGCCGGTCATGAATCGAATCATTGGGCCTTGGTATGGTGGCGAGTGAGGCCCACCTACGGCGGCGGACCACCGGGGGTTTCGCCCCCTTGCCTCTCGTTGTGGTGCCGGAGAACTTGCGGGTCCCGAACCGAGGCGCGGGAGCCCCGGGCGGTTCACCACGGAGCGAAGCCATGAAGATCGCGATCATCGGCGCCGGGAACGTCGGCGCTGCGTTGGGCGGGCGATGGATCGCCGCGGGCCATCAGGTCACCTTTGGCCTCCGTCCCGATCGGCAAGCCAAGGACGCTTTACCGGCGGGAGCAGCCCATGCGACCGTTAGGGACGCGGTCGCCGCCGCGGAGGTGATCGTGCTGGCGGTCCCCGCCAAGGCGGCGGCAGACGTCATCCGGGAGGCCGGCGCGGCGATGACGGGCAAGGTCGTGATCGACGCCACCAATCCGGTTGGAGCCGGGATTACCGCGCTGACCGGCCCGAACGGCGAATCACAGGCCGAGCAGCTCCAGGCGCTCGCCCCGGGGGCCCGGGTGGTCAAGAGCTTCAATCAAACCGGCGCCGAGAACATGGCCGATCCGGGCTACTCGGTGCCGCTGGTCAATTTCGTGGCCGGCGATGATCCGGCGGCGCGCGCGGTGGCCCTCGGTTTGGCGCGGGACGTCGGCTTCGAAGGCGTCGACGTGGGACCGCTTTCCCGGGCCCGCGAACTCGAACGGATGGCGATGCTGTGGATCTCCCTGGCGGTAAACCCCGCCTCGGGACTCGGCCGCCGATTCGGCTTCGCGATCGTCAAACGTTAGGGCCGAACCACCGACGGGCCGGCAAGCACCCCGCCAACCGCCAACGTTGCCTGCCAGGCGCCCTCTCGCCGTTGAGCGAGAGTCCGCAACTCAAGGATTGGCCGGGAATCCCATTCGCGCGACGAGCGATTGCATTCGGGGATGGTCGCGGAGATGGTCGTAAAACTGAGTCGATTTGATGCCGAGCACGCCGATCCCGTGTCGGTCGGCATCCGCTTCTAGGACCTCGAGGGCCTGCTCGTCGAGGCCAAGGCTTGCAAAGAACGGCGCCCGGGTGTGGCTTGGCATGGCCATGACGGCCGCTCGATTGTCCGCCGCAATCCGGATCGCCTCGGCCCGCCGGGTCGGATCGACCACCGCTCGAACCCAGGCTCTCGAAACAGCCGAGGTGTCGCCGAACCGGACCAGCAGGCGTTCGGCCAGAGCGAGGTCGCCCTTCAGGGTGGCACAGTACAGCATCCCGCTCCACGCGTAGCTGAATCGCGGGTCACGCTCGAGGACGCGTTCGTATGCCACAAGCGCCTGGTCGAATCGGCCGAGGGCCCGGAGGGCATGCGCCTCAGCGTGGGCCACGATGGCGCTGGTGGGATCGAGCGTCCTCGCGGCCCGGGCCTCGGTCAGCGCCTCCGCCGGCCGCCCCAAGATCGTGAGCAACTCGGCATACCAGTGGTGGGCCGTGGCGTAGCCGGGGTCGAGCTCGATGGCTCGTTTGAAGCGGGACTCGGCCTCCCGCCAGTTCCAGTCGGCGTAGGTGGCGATTTCGCCGAGCGACGCGTGGGCCTCGGCGAGGGTCGAGTCGAGCATCAGCGCTTGGGTCGCGGCGGCCCGGGCGCGCTGAAAGGCCTCGTTGGCGGGGACGACCGTGACGCCGTATTGGGGATAGAGGATGTAGGCGTCGGCCAAGCCTGCGTGGGCCCGGGCGTAACGGGGGTCGGCCACGAGGGCTCGGTTGAATGCCTCGACGGCGAGGACCAGACCCTCGGCCGTGCGTTTTTTCCAATGGAAGCGGCCCAGGCTGTAGAGGCCGTAGGCTTCGACGTTTTCGGTGGCCGACTCGCGGAGCGCCAGGCGTTCCGATTCCCCGAGTCGAACCTTCAGTTCGGTCACGATCCGTTCGGCGATGTCAGTTTGCAGGGTGAACACGTTTTGGACCATGCCCCGGTAGTCCTGGCCGCTCCAGATCGTGATGCCGGTGGCGACTTCCACCAGCGTCGCGGTGATTTTCACTTCTCCGCTCCCGGCGGCCCATCGGCAGGTTCCCGCGATGACGTAGCGTACGCCGAGCCGCTTCCCGACTTCTTCTGGTCGTTCGGCGGTGGCGCGATCGATCCGGCTGTTCCGGGCGATGACGCCGAGTCCGCGGACCCGCGACAGCCGGGTGGCGATCTCCTCCGACAGGCCGTCGGCGAAGTACTCGTCTTCGACCCGGCCGACGTTCTCCAAGGGCAGGACCGCCAGCAACACTCGTTCGTCGCCGGGCACTGATGTCGCCTGCCGGTTCGACGCCCACCAGGTTCCGAGTGCGAGGAGTGCCACCACCAGCCCGGCCGCGCCGGCCAGCCAGGTTCGGCGGGTCCGCGGTGAGTGGTGGGTGGGCATCGGCGCGGCGGCCCCGGCTCCGGTCATCGCGAGTTCGATTTCCTGATTCGACGGCAGCGCGGCGATGAAATCCTTGACCGAGGCGAACCGGTCGGCCGGGGTTTTGGCCAAGGCCCGTTCGATCGCGCGTTCGAGCGATTGGGGGACCGATGGCCGGGCCGAGCGGAGCGACGGGACCGAATCGATCGCGTGGCGGCCCATGACTTCTTGCC
Source organism: Gemmatimonadota bacterium (assembly GCA_031375485.1). Lineage (GTDB taxonomy): Bacteria > Gemmatimonadota > Gemmatimonadetes > Gemmatimonadales > GWC2-71-9 > SHZU01. The sequence goes on from JANMHX010000098.1 coordinate 9,854, forward strand.
ACGAGGTTCCGAGAAACGGCGGGTGCCCGGCGATCATCTCGTAGCAGACGCACGCGAGGCTGTAGAGGTCGCTTCGGGGATCGACCTGCCGGCTGGTCATGGCCTGCTCGGGGCTCATGTAGTTCGGGGTCCCGAGCGAGAATCCGGTGGCGGTGAGGTTCTCGTTCGAGGCCGCCATCCGGGCGATGCCGAAGTCGGCGACCAGGACTTGGTCGCCGGAGAGGAGGACGTTCTCGGGCTTAATGTCGCGGTGGACGGCACCTTTTTCGTGCGCGAGGGCCAGGCCCGCGCCGATCGAGCGGGTGATCCGGATCGCTTCGCCTAACGGCAGCTGGTGCTCGCGGTCGAGTCGTTGCCGGAGTGACTCGCCTTCGACGAACGGCATGATGTAGTACCGGAGCCCGTCGGCGGCGCCGGAGTCGAGCAGCGCCAGGATGTTCGGATGCGACAGGTTGGCGGCGATCTCGATTTCCCGTTGGAACCGTTCGGCCCCGCCGATCGATTCGAGGCCGGGGTGGAGAACTTTGACGGCCACCTTTCGGGCGTGCTTGGTATCGTGGGCGAGGAGCACGGTGGCCATGCCGCCCCGGCCGATTTCCCGGTCGACCCGATACCGGTCGCCGAGGACGGCTTGGAGGCGGCCGATCAGGTCACTCATCGGGCGGCGCGCACGGCGTCAGCCGCGTTGACGATCCCGGCGCCGGTGCGGTGGTTCCGCTGCTTGGCGCCGGAGGCCGTGGTCTCGAGAATCCGCGCCACCTTCGTGGCGGTCAGCTCGGGGTTGGCGGCGAGGATCAGCGCCGCGACGCCGGCGACGATCGGGGTGGAGAGCGAGGTTCCGCTATCGGTGATGTAGAGCGCGGGCTCGCCGCCGGCGGGGTCGGGCACGGTGGCCGTCTTGAGGTTGACGCCGGGGGCCGCCATGTCCACCCCAGGCCCCCGATTGGAAAACGCGGCGGGCCGGCCGTCTCGCCGGGTCGCGGCGACCCCGATGACCCCGGCGGCCACGGCTGGATACTCGACTCGGGCGGTGCCGTCGTTGCCGACGGCGGCCACCAGCACGCAACCCTTCCCGCCCCGGCCTAACGTCCGGGCCCGCTCGATCGCCCGGTCCACCGGTGTCGATCGCGGTCCGCCGCCGAAGCTCATGCTCAGGACGTCGGCCCCATGCCGCCAGGCCCAGTCGATTCCGGCGACCAGCCAAGAGGTCTTGGTCACATAATCGGCGAGTGCCCCGTCCGGCGTGAACCCGATCCGGACCGCGAACAACCCGCAGCCCGCGGCGACACCCCGGACGCCCCTCGCCCGCCCGGTGCCGGCGACGAGGGCGGCGCATTCCGTGCCATGACTGTCTTGGGGCTTGGGTCGAGTCGCGGTGCCCTGGCCGGTTGCATCGAAGGCCCGGGTGAGGGCACCGCGTAAGTCGGGGTGCCGGCGATCGACCCCGCTGTCGATGATCGCGACCGACGTTCGGCGATCGATCGTTTGGAGCCGCACCGCTTCGGCCAGGTCGATCGTCGCGAGGGCGGGCTGGAACAGGGCGGCGTTCGATCGGCCCCGGCTGGCATGGTGGCGCCCGATCATGACGTGGTCGGGTTCGGCGTACCTGACGGCGGCCAGTTTCGCGAGGCGAGCACATGCCTCAAGAGGGGCCGCGGTTGGCGCCAACCGGATCAGGTAGTCGTCGCCATGCCGGCGAACGAGGCGCCCGCCGCCGCGCCGAATGGTGGCGAGCGCGGCTTTGCCCGCGGCGCCCGGCTCGAGCCCGACCCAGATCCGGTCGGTGGCCGCGAGCAGGGTTCGGCGGTGACGAAAGACCCGGCCGGCCCGGATGACCTGGGGGTGGCGATCGAGCGCGGCGAGCGCTCGGGCGTGCCGGAGTTCGACCGGATGGCGTTTCGAGACCGCCACCGGGACCAGGGTATAGTCCTCGCCGGGCATGTCCAGCCGAAGGGCAGGATCGAGGTGGCAGTCGGTGGCGAGGCGGCTTCGGGCGCGGGAGTCCATCCCGGCGCGGAACCGAACGGTCACGTATCGGAAGTCGCGATGGATCACCGCCGTAAGTTAACTTACTCGGGCCGCTTTTCCTCCAGCGAACGGATTCACGTGGACGGGTTGCCGGTGGCGGCCACACTCGAGCTTCGGCGCCGGGCCGACCGGGACGCGTCACGGCTCGGCGTCCGGCCCGGGAGCCTCACGGCGGTGACCGGATTGGGCGATCCGCACCTCGGCGGACGGCGGGTGGCGCGGGTCAGGTTCGGCGATCGCCTAACGCTGATCTACAAGCCGCGCCCGGTCGCCGCCGAGGTGGTCTGGAACCGGGTGGTGCGGTGGCTGGGACGCTTCGCGCCGACCGGGCCGTTCCTCACGCCTTGGGTCTTGAGCCGGGCCCGCTACGGATGGGTCGAGGACCTCGTTCCACGTCGCCCCGCGACGGCCGCCGAGGAGCGCCTGCTCTCCCGCCGCGCCGGCACGTTGCTCGCCCTGTTCGATGTGCTCGAGGTTCGAGACACCCATCGGGCCAACCTGATCGTGGTCGGCGACCAACTCGTGCTGGTCGATGCCGAGACGGTTGCCCATCCTCGACTCGCGGCTTTTCGAAACATCCCCTCGGTGGCCCTCACCGGCTTTCTCCCGGCGCCCGGCGGGGACCGCCGACGGTCCGGTTTAGCCGCCGTTGGGGCCGGTTACGACGAGCTGATCGGGGGCTATCGCGAGGGGCTCCGGATTCTCCGGCTCCACCACGCGGGGCTACTGGGGGAGCGGGGCCCGCTCTGCGGACTGGCGAAGATCCAAGTTCGGGTCGTGCTGCGGCCGACGGCGGCCTACGCCGCGGCGATCGGCGGCACGCGGCTCGATTGGCCGCCGACCGACCTGCCTCCGTTGCCGATTGTCCGACGAGGGCATCGGGCGGTCGAGGAGGCCGAACGGCGGGCGCTGCTGGGGGGCGACGTGCCGGTATTCCATTGCGCGGCGGGCGGCGTCGATCTCCTGGGCGACGAATCGGTGATCGTGCCGGCGGCGTTTCCTACCAACGGGATTGCCGCCATTCGTCGCCGGTTGGCGCGGCTGTCGATCGCGGAAGAGCGCCGGTCGGTCGAGCTCCTCAGCTCGGCGTTGGTGCTCGACGGCTTGAGTAGGGGCCTCGGTACAGCAGCCAGACGTAGATGACGTCGAAAATGGTGACGCCGATACAGAGGAAATACACCAAGCCGGGAAGAATCGTCGTGTTGCCCACCGTGCCGGCCACGTGCCACTGCTCGGCACCCACTTGCCGGACCTGGACCTCGTACTGCACGTTCGGAATCTTGCCAAGGATCAGGATGTTGCCCACCGAATAGCACAGCGTGCCCAGAAACTTGGCCCACCCGATGGTTTTCGAGAGGCCGGCCCCGTCCGGCCGGGCGTAGTAGAGTCCAACGAAGAGGACGCTCATCACCAGGTTGATGATATAGGCCGGGATGGCGCCGCTTTCATCGGGAAAGATCGAGTTGGCGGTGACGTGGGTGTGGTACGTCAGATGGCCGAGAAAGCAGAGGAGCAGGGTTCCAACCACCACCGCCGGGAAATACTCGCGGATTTGGGGGATGGTCTGGCGCCGGCGTCCGAACCGGAAGACTTGAGTCAGGATCACCACGTCGAGTGTGAGCCACGCCAAATTGGTATAGAGGTCGATGGTCCGCGGCGGGGCGTACACCACGCTGTGGACGATCTCCCAGGTGAGGTTGAGGCAGACGGCGAGGAGCGGAAGGGTGGTGACTTGCTCTCGATGACTGGTCCGAATGGCGGTGACGTACGCGACCAGCCAGAGGACGCCGCCCAACGCGAGGAGCGAGAGCGCGAACCGCGGCGCTCCCGCTTCGATTAACTGGGTGAGAGTCGGGAGCCCGCCGCGCTGGACCTGGTGGATCTGAAGCGTGTCGGCGGGCAGCAACGGTCAGCTACCCAAGGTGTCGGGGTGCATCCCGGCCCGGAAGGCGGCGAAGACCTTATCGAGGCTCGCCCAGTCGACGGCTTTCAGCGCGGCGATCTGTTGTTTGGTCGGCTTGGCCTTGATGGAGCGGAGGGCCTTCTCTGGGTTCTTGACGACCGCCGCCCGGAACTTCACGTCGCCTAACATGCGGATGACCAGATGGTTGAAATCGAGCGGTGCAGCCATGGAGTGCTCCGGGCGTTAGGGGTCGAATGAACTGGCCGGGGTCAACGTCAATGTAGTTCGGGGTGAGCGGCTGTCAAGCGGATCGGGGCCCAAAGAGGGCGCTCAGTTGCGCCAATTGTGCTAGTCCCGGGCCGGTTTCGGCCTCGAGTCGCGCCATGAGGCGGCACCGGTGTTCGAGGAACTCCATGAGCGGGGCGCTCCCGAGCCGGGCGGCATCGGCGCCGATTCGGTCGAACCGCTGCGACGCGGCCGCCAGACCCCATCGATAGCCTTCGCGGACCACCCACGCGGCGACCGGCTCTCCCGGCCGCGCTCGGTCCCGCCCTTCGACGAGCAGCAGGTTAGGCTGGCCCCGTTCCTCGTCCTGCTGCCAATCGATGATGTCGTCCATCAGTTGCTCAGCCCGGGCCACCTCGAGCACCACGGGCTCCCATTGTTCGAAACGCTCCGGCACGCCGATACCCAACGTCAGGGCCGCAAGCGGAATGACAACGGCTCCAATCGTAGCAGCCGCTCGGTCGAGCAACGCGGCCGGCGAAGGCATTCCGTCGGCCGGCCGGAGAACGGTGGCGTCGGCGAGTCCGAGCCAGCGGGTTCGGAAGACCGGCCAGAACGCCGAGCCCGCCGGGAAATGGCGCTGGTAGGTGCCGTGGAACTCGGTATGGAGCAGGGCCGTGAGCGGCAGCAGATCGAGGGGGGCCCCCGGTTGCCGATCGACGATGTCGTCGAGGAGGCGGATGTGGTAGTACCCACAGATCGTGCTGTAGATGGTATCGGCGAAGAGGTCCTGGTGGTGGCGAACTTCGGGCTCAACGGCCCAGCCCGGCAACCGGAGCATCGGGAATCGGGCCGGGTGAAGGAAGTAGTCCGCCAGGCGCCCGGTGAGGGTCAGCGATTGCATCCAAGCCAATGCAGGCCCGGCGAGATTCGGGCTGTCGGACCTGATGGTTTGGTCGAGCCGCGCGGCGCCTGCCTCGATCAGATCGCGCACCATGGGATGCTCATTCATCCGACAATAATCACCTCCCGGCGCCCTCCAGTCGAGCGTCGCCCGCCAAAACCCCCGCCGTCGGCCTAAATTGACGAATGCCGACTCCAACGACCGAACTGCGCCGGCTTCGAATTCAAGCCCGGACGTGGGCCCCCATTGCCGACCACCTGCTCGATGAACTTGGCGTCCGTCCGGGTTGGCGGTGCGTCGATCTGGGCTGTGGCCCGATTGGGATTCTCGACCTGTTGGCGCGCCGGGTGGGGCGGAAGGGCCGGGTGATCGGGGTGGACGTCGACCCCCAGGCTCTTCTGGCTGCCTTGGTGGCCTGCGAAGACCTGCCTAACGTAGCGCTGGTGCCCGCGTCCGCCGTCCGGACCGGGCTCGCCCGGGGCGACTTCGATCTGGTCCACGCGCGCTTGCTGGCGCAAGCCACCGGGGCCGGACCGTTGCTCGATGAAATGATCGGGCTGACCCGGCCCGGTGGCGTCGTCGTCCTCGAGGAGCCGGGCGCGGAGCTTTGGGAGATCGACCCGGCCCCCGCCGGCTATTCGGAGGTCGCGCCGATGGTGGCGGCCCAGTTCCTTCGGCGGCAGTACAGCATCGGGTCGGCGTTGCCGGCGCTGTTCCGGCGGCGGGGGCTCCGGGAGGTCGGGTGGCGGCAACACCGGCTTCGGTTCCTCGGGGGCCATCCATATGCGGCGATGCCCGGCTTCGCGCTCGCGTCCGCCCGGACTCGGCTCCTCGAAGCCGGTCGGCTCACAGCCCGTCAGCTCCGAACGCTCGCCGGCCGGCTCGAGGCGGCCTCCAAGAGCAGGAGGGTCCGCCACCAGACCTTCCCGATGTGGCAGGTCTGGGGCCGGGTCAGCGAAGGCCGGTCAGTTCTTCGCTGATCTTCTTGAGTTTGGCCCTGGCGTGAGTGAGGCTCACTTACGGCGCCCGATGGCCGGGGGGTTCGGCCCCTTGCCCCTCGCTACGGTGCCGGAGAACTTGGGGGCCTCGGACCAAGGCGCGGGAAGCCCCGGACGGTTCACCACGGAGCGAGGCCCTGAAGATCTCGATCATCGGTGCCGGGAACGTCGGCATCGCGGGACATCGGCTTCGAGGGCGTCGACATGGAGCCGCTCAAGCGTTAGGTGTTTGGTCCGATCCACTTTGGCATGGAGAGACCCGGATGATGCGTTTGAGTCTGTTACCGGCGCTGGTCCCCGTCGTGCTCGCCTGCTCCCCGGCGGGCACCGGCCGAACCGCCGACGGGCCGGCGAGCACCCCGGCCGCCGCAACGAGCGCCCCGTCCTACACCACGACCTCGGTCCTCGTCCCGATGCGCGATAGCGTCCGACTCGCGGTGGACGTTCATCTGCCGTCCGGCGGCGGCGCGACCGGCCGGCTTCCGGCCCTGCTCGAGTTGACTCGCTACCGGCGCTCGACCATTGACACCAAGACCGGGCAACCGAATCCGCCCCTCCGGCCCGTGGATCTCGAGTTCATCCAGCACGGTTATGTGGTCGTTAAAGTCGACGCCCGAGGAAGCGGCGCGTCGTTCGGCACCCGCCCCGCGGAGTACGGGCCGGAAGAGGTGCGCGACGGCTACGACGTGGTCGACTGGGTCATCAAACAACCCTGGTCCGACGGCAAGGTCGGCGCCTACGGGACGTCCTACACCGGCACCACGGCTGAGTTACTCGCGGCCGCGAACCATCCGGCGGTGAAGGCGGTGATTCCGGGTTGGTCCGATTTCGATTCCTACCCGAGCCCGATGCGGCCGTACGGACTCGTCGCCAGGGGCTTGATGAAGACCTGGAGTGACTTGGTCGGCGCGATGGACCGGAATGACGGCGGCGTCCTCGGCTCGACGGTCCGACCGGTCGACGAAGACCGCGACGGATCCCTGCTCCGTCAGGCACTGGCCGACCACGCGAAGAACCCCAACGTGTTCGACGCGGGCATCCGAGCCGAGTTCCGCGACGACGAACTCGGCGGCGGCGCCACCTGGGAAACGATCAGCCCGATCCACTACAAGGCGGAGATCGAACGCTCCAAGGTCCCGATGTTGGTGTTCGTGAGCTGGCTCGATGCCGGGACGGCCGACGGTACCCTGTTTAGGTTCCGCCACTTCACCAATCCGCAGAAGGTTCTGGTCATGGCCGGGATGCACGGCGGCCGGGGCCACGCGAGCCCGTACGTGGTGGGCTCCGAGCCGCTGCCGCCGATCCCGAGCGAGGCGGAGCAGTTCGCGATGCGGCGCCAGTTCTTCGATCGCTATCTCAAAGGCACGCCGAACGAAACCGACCAGTGGCCGGCGCTCCGGTTCTTCAACCTGGGCGAAGAGAAGTTCCACGACACCGACGTCTGGCCGCCCAAGGGCACGACCGGCCAAACCTGGCATCTGAGCAAGGGCGGCGGGATCGTAACCGACGCGGCCGCCACCGCCGGCACCGACCGGTACGAGGTCGACCCGACCGTCACCACCGGCAAGTTCAACCGCTGGATGGCGCAGATGGGCGAACCGATCGTGGGGCTCGATAACCGGGGCGAGACCGATGCCCGGATGCTCGGCTACACCTCCGAGCCGCTAGCGGCCGATCTCCAGATTGCCGGGCATCCGGTGGTGACGCTCCGGCTCTCGTCGAATCGGCCCGACGGGGCGGTGCTCGTTTACCTCGAGGACGTCGGGCCGGACGGGCGGAGCCGGTACCTGACCGAAGGGGGTCTCCGGTTGATCCACCGGAAGATCGTCCCGAATCCGTATGCCGCGACGGACCTTCCGTACCACTCGTTCGCCCGGAAGGATGCCAAGCCGATGACGCCGGGCAAGGCGGAGGATATCACGTTCCAGCTGTGGCCGATCGCGGCCTTGATCCGGCAGGGTCACCGAATCCGGGTCGCGATTGCGGGGGCGGATCAGGACATCTTCGATCCGGTGCCGGCCGACGGGAATGCGACGCTCTCGGTGGTGACCGGGGGGACGACGGGATCGCGCGTCTCGCTCCCGGTGGTGCCGGGCGGATTGCGCTGAAGTCCGCGAGGCCCGCCTTCAGGACCTCAGGACTTCTTGGGCGGCGGTGAGGGCGGCAAGGCGAGCAACCGGCGCCGAAAGGTCTGAAACGCCTGCGTGTCCTTGGTTAATCGCTGGAGCTGGGCCGCCGGGAACTTGGCAATTTGTGCTTCGGTGGCCGTGATCCGGTCTTCCTCCAGCGGATGACTCGCGAAGAACGCGTCGACCGCACCCGGGTTGGACTGGCGTTCACTCAAGAGCAACTGGAACATTTCCGGGATGCCGCGCGGCGAGAGGCCGGCCTTGACCGTATTGAGCACCCCTTCGGCATCGGCCTCGGCCTCGTCGGTCCGGCTGAACTTCGCGAACAGCGCATTGCCGCTGATCCCGATCGCCGCCTGGCCCGCCCCGCTATCGCAGACCTTGGTGAGAGTACAGAGGAGCGACACGCCGACATTGGCGCCTTGAGCCTGCTGCATCTGCTGGACCGAGTGGCGGAGCGTCACATGCCCGATTTCGTGGCCGAGGACTCCGGCCAACTCGCTCATATTAGTGGCCCGCTCGATCAGCCCGCGATTGACGTACACCCATCCGCCCGGCAAGGCGAAGGCGTTGACTTCCTTGCTGTCGACCACCGTGAAGTACCACGTCAGGTTCCGGGTATCGACCTGCCGCGCGAGCTGATTACCTAACGACGTGATGTAGTTGACCACCGCGGCGTCTTTGATCAGGGGCAGTTGAGCGCTGACCTGGGCCGCCGTATTGGCCCCCAGTTCGACTTCCTGCTGCTGGGATACTCCGCAGCCCGTCGCCAGGATCATGGTGAAACCCGCAAGGCCCTTCGGGCTCACCACCGGCAGCTTCGGAACGATCGACTCCATCAGAGCAACCTTGGAACGAGGATTTGCAACCTACCCGGCGCCTCCTGGAGCCGGTATCGATCGTTCGGGCGATGCCTGCCTCCATCCTACGGACACCCTCGCTCAGTCGTCCCACCGCCGCCGCAGGTCCGCCGGCCTTCAATGCCGGCCCTGTTGACACCCACAAACCCGCCGAATACTTATAGCAAACCATTGAGACGCGGCGCGAGGATAGCGACCGTACCCGGGGAAACTAAGGAATGGAATCGATGAGACGGATGCAATGGCTGGTGGCGATGGCGCTCATGGTCCTCCTGGACCGGCCGGCTCCCCTGACGGCCCAAAGCCGAACGATGGCACAGGCCCCTGACCGCGGGGCCGGCGAAGGCGAGGGGCCGTTTCGGCGGCTGATCATCCGGGGCGCCATGGTAGTCGACGGGACCGGGGCCCCGCCCTTCGGACCCACCGACATCGTGATCGAAGGGAATCGGATCACCGAGGTCCTCAGAGTTGGATACGCCAAGCTTCCGATCGATCCCGCCGGACGGCCGCAAGGGGCCACCAAGGAGATCGACGCCAGCGGGACGTACGTCCTACCCGGATTTGTCGACACCCACGCCCACCAGGGCGGGGTCGACCAAGGCACTCCGCTGGAATATGTCTACAAGCTCTGGATGGCCCACGGGGTCACCACGATTCGGGACCCGGGATGCCTCAACGGCGTCGACTGGTGCCTGGAATCCCAGGCCCGGAGCGCGGCCAATCGGGTCGTCGCGCCCCGGATCTTCCCCTACATCGTGGCCGTGCAATCCGTCGGCGCGGCTGGTCTGCAGGTCCTCGGCAGGTATCCGGGTCGCCTCGATACCCCTGACGATTTCCGTCGCTTCGTCGCCTGGGCCAAGGGCAAAGGCGTGGATGGCTTCAAGATCGAAGCGCTCGACCCCGAGTTGATGACGACGCTCCTGAACGAAGCCCGCGCCAACGGCCTTGGCGTGGCGGCCCACTTGAGCCAGATGATGGTGGCGCGGTTCAACGGGCTCCAGGCCGCCACGGCCGGCCTGACGACGCTCGAGCATTGGTACGGACTGCCGGAATCGTTGTTCGAAGACCGTTCGGTGCAGGCCTACCCCGACGACTACAACTACCAGGACGAGTCCCACCGGTTCGGCCAGGCGGGGCGGCTCTGGAAACAGGCCGCGGCGCCCGGGTCGCCCAAGTGGAACGACGTGATGAACAAGTTCCTGGCGGTCGATTTCATTTTTTCACCGACCCTGACGATCTACGAAGGCCCCCGTGATTTCATGCGGGCCCGGACCGCCGAGTGGCACGAGACATACACCTTGCCGTCGCTGTGGCGGTTCTACCAGCCGAACCGGGCGGCCCATGGCTCGTTCTGGTTTGACTGGACGACCCAGGACGAGATTGAGTGGAAAAACAATTACCGGCTCTGGATGCAATTTCTCAACGAGTACAAGAACCGGGGCGGCAAGGTCTGCACCGGGTCCGACTCCGGCTTCATTTACAAGCTCTACGGATTCGAATACATCCGGGAACTCGAACTGCTCCAGGAAGCCGGCTTCAGTCCGCTCGAAGTAATCCGGGCGGCCACCCTCTGTGGCGCCGAGGCCATCATGAAGCCGAAAGGCAAGGCGCCCGAGTTCGGAGCCGTCAAGGTCGGGATGCTCGCCGACTTGGTCATCGTCCCGGAGAATCCGCTCCACAACCTCAAGGTGCTGTACGGCACCGGCGCGCTCAAAGTGGACGACCGGACCAACCAACCAATCCGGGTGGGCGGGGTCAAGTACACCATCAAGGACGGGATCGTGTACGATGCCAAGCGGCTGCTCGCGGACGTCGCTGCGATGGTCGCGGCCGCGAAGAAGCGAGATACCACCACCGTGAAGACAGGAGTTTCCCCTTGAGGTCTTTGGCTGACGTACCGACGGGATCGCGAATCACTCTTCCGGTGGGACCGGGGGGACTCCGCTGATGGTGAAGGCCGCCACCGGCGTCGGGACCCGAAACGACCCAGCGTCCTTCGAGCCCGACGGGCCCCAGAGATAGAGGGTCCCGTCGGACTTGAGCGCGAGGCCCCGGCCGGTCCCCGCCCACACCCGGACGATGCCCGACAGTGACCGGACCAGCACGGCGCGCGCCCCGGTTACGTCGGCGTCCACCCCGGCCCCGGTTCCCAGTGAACCAAAGGAGTTATTGCCCCAGGTGCGCACCGTGCCGTCGCGAAAACTGACGACCCCGACGGCGACGTCGGTGGCATCCTTCAGCAGCGCGGGCAGCGGCGACGGCGTGAGGACCGGCGGGCCATCGTCGGTCGGTGGCTTCGCGGTCGGCGCATAGCCCCACACGACCCACGAACCGTCGGCCTGCCGTGCGGCCGACATGCTGCCTTCCGCCACGATCCGAGTCACGCCCGTCAGCGACGGGATCTTGGTCGGGGTCGCTCGAGGCTCGGTATCACCCAGGCCGAGTTGCCCGGACTTGTTCGCGCCCCAGCCCCACACGGTGCCGTCCGACTTGAGCGCGAGCATGTAGTTCGAACCGCCGGTGATTTGGGTGACGCCATCGATACCCGCGACCCGGCCCGGCGTGAACTGCTGTTTGCCCGACCGCCACGAGGGCGTGAGCACGCCGGTGGCCAGCAGGCCTTCGCGATCTTCACCCCACATCCACACCGTACCGTCGTCGCGCAACGCGGCCGCCCCCCGGACGAACGCCACGATCCCGATGACCCGATCGAGCCCCGCGAGCGGCGTGGGCTCGGTCCGGACGTAGGTCGGGCCCCGATCGGTTCCTCCGAAAATGCCGGAACTGTTCTGGCCCCAAGCGTAGACCCGGCCATCCTCGCCCACCACCAGACTGGTCCAGGGGTCGGCCACCGCCACGGCGCGCCCCTTGGGAACGCCCGGCACCGGGGAGAATTTCGCGACGAACGCCGTCGTCGAATCCGGCCCGCAGACCCGGTACTGGTTGCGGCCCTGGCAGAGGACCGTGCTGTCCGGCGCCACGGCGAGGGTGTGGGTGCCCGAACTGGCCACCCGGACCCGGTCGGACCACAGGGGACCACCGGCCTGCGGGACGAGCAGGGCGGCGAGGGTGACGACGGGTAACAGAAACAATGGGCCCTTTGGCTCTCGGCGTTAGGGTTGGGTGCCGCTCACACCGGGATACTCGGTCGCGGTCTTGATCAGGTAGTTCTCCGGCGGCTTCTGGCCGACCAGATGCTCGACGAAATAATCCCAGCGCCGTCGGCGGAAGTACATGTTGGCCATCATCGCATGCGATCCGTTCGGGATGATCATCAGATCGAAACTCTTGTTGGCCCGAGTCAGCGCATCGATGACCTGCAGCGTCAACGCCGGCGGCACGTTGTCGTCCATCTCGCCGAACGCCAGCAGGAGCTTGCCCTTCAGGTTCTTGGCGATTGACGGGTTGGCCTGGGCCGCGTAGTTGTCACCCTTCGGCATCCCCTGGTAGGTCTCACCCCAGAGCGAGAGGTAGCCCCGCTGGTCGTGATTCCCCGCCGATGAAACCGCCACCTTGTAGAAATCAGGATACAGGAACATGGCTCGCGCCGACGCAAAGCCGCCGCCCGAGTGTCCGAAGATCCCAACTTTTTCCAAGTCGAGGTACGGCCGGCTCGGCGCGATCTGCCGGTAGGCGGCGAGGTGGTCCTCCAGCCCGCCGCCGGTCTCGAGCCGCCCGTACGAATAGTCGTGGAACGCCTTGGACCGAAACGGGGTGCCTCGTCCATCCACCTGAACCCCGATCATGCCGAGTTCGGCCAACGCCCGGAGGTCACCGCCGGCTTCGAAGCGCTTCAGCACTTGGTTGGCCTGGGGCCCGGGGTAAATCTCCTCGACCACGGGGTATTTCCGCGATGCGTCGAAGTCGGCCGGCTTGACGATGAGGCCGTACACGTCGGTGATGCCGTCGGCCGCCTTGGCGGTGAAGTGCTCCGGCCACCGCCATCCGGTCGCGAGCAATCGCGACAGATCGGCCGTTTCCAGCGGCAGCACGGTCTTCCCGTCGAGCGACCGGACCACCGTGACCGGGGCGAGATCGGGCCGGCTGAAGCGATCCACCGCCCATTCACCGCGGGGGCTCAGCATGATCTGATGGCTCGCGTCCTCGGGCGAAAGCAGGCTGAGCCCGGTGCCGTCGAACCCGATCGAATAGAGGTGGGGGAGATACGGGTCCCGGCCCGGCTCGCGGCCGCCGGCCAGGAACCAGAGCTTCCGGTCCGGCTCATCGACCCGCACCAACTCGCGGACCACCCACTCGCCCTTGGTGATCTGGTTCTTGACCCGGCCGGTGGCCGCGTCAAGCAGATAGAGGTGCGCCCAACCGTCCCGTTCCGAGTACCAAATGACTTCCTTCCCATCCCGAGTCACCCGGACCAAGGGTTCGGCGCCTAACTGCGGCGCCGCCTCGGTCAACGTCGGTCCTCGTTCCTCGGCGATGGTGCGGGTCTTCCCGGTGGCGGCGTCGATGGCCTTGAGCCACCAGGCCTTCACCCCCCGCTCGTGCTCGATGTAGTACGCGGTCGTACCGGTGGAGTCCGACCACCAGGCCTCCTGAAACCCGATCGACGGCTGGAAGGCGGTCTCCATCGGAGGCGCATCGGCCATCGTGGCCCGCCCGGTCGCCGGCTCGAAGATCCACCAGGTGGCCCGGGCCACTGAGTCGCCGGGCATCGGGAAGGCAAACGACCAGAGTTTCGGGCGGACTCCGCCCTCATGGACCGATTGCAGCAGGTGCAACTCCGGCACCCGCCGCTGGTCGATCTTCTGGACCAGCACCCGTTTCGAGTCCGCCGACCACAGCGCGAACGGCGGGGCCGGGAATCCGGCCCGAGCGGCGGTGACCCAGGTCGTGTTCGCCTCGGTGTTGCCGCCATACTCATACCGGGCGGCGCCATCGGTCGTGAGAACGCGGCGTTCCCCGCTCACGGTGTGCCGGACCCAAAGATTGTGATCCTTGAGCGAGAGCGCCCACGTGCCGTCCGGCGAGGGGAGCTCATTGGGATCGGGCTTCGGCGTGGCCACCGAGTCGCAGCGATAGAGGCCGAGATCGCAGCGCCAGGATTTGCCCCGGAGCCCGACCTGAATCCGCGTCGTCTTCCCTTCCTCCTGCCACTCGAGCGTCTGGAACGGCAGGGAATCGGCGACCACCGCGGTGTCGGCGGCTCGGGCCAACGCCCCGGCCAGCCGGCCGTGATCGAACGCCGGCCGGCGGACCTTCTTGGCCGGATCGACGTAGATGAACTCACTGCCCCGTTCGGTGGTAACCCGGTACCAGAACCGATCGGTGCCGCCGATCCACTGGGGAGTGATCTTGTCCCGAAGCACCAGGGCGTCGGCGTTCCGGGACAGCATCCGCTCGGCCTTGGCGTAGGTGGCCGGGGACATCTGGGATTGGGCCGCCGCCAGGTTCGCGACAGCCGCAAGCGCCCCGAGCGAGGCGCCGATCGGCTTTATCATGGTGATGCTCTCGTTACGGAACGTTGCGGGTCGTCAGCGTGACGTCGGGGTACTTCTTCGCCAAGCCGTCGAACAGCTCCGGCGAACGCTGCATCAAGTACTTCTCGAAGAATCCCACGATGAAATCGGACATGATCGCTTCGCGGCGATCGGGGTCGAGCGTGCCGGTGAACCCAGTCCACCGGAACAGGACCGGACTCAACAACGTCGCGTCGGAGAGCCCCATGTGGGTGGTGGCCGGGACCCGGGCCAGAAATGCCGGTCCGCGAGCCAGATCGAGCACCGGGCCATGAACCGCGATCGCCTGTTCGCTCCCGAGGATCAGCAGGGGGACCCTGAGGGAGTCGTCGATCAGGCCCCCGTACTGGCCGCCATCGATGTTGATCGCGGCGCGGCATCGGTGATCCCGACGGCAGAACTCGCCGGCCGTGGCCCCGCCGTACGACATCCCGAACACGCCGAGATGCTCCAAATCGAGCTTCCCCATGAACGGCGATTTGAGGTGACCGGCATAGAGATCGCCCAACAGGTCGACCAGGGCCTTAGTGTCGAGCGCCCATTCGTTCACACTCTCGCTCCGGAGCGGTTCCGGGCTCAGGTCGAGGAACTTCCGGAAGTTGGCGAGGCGTTCGGTCCGGTCGGGCACCGCCAACTCCCGAGACAGGCTATCCATCAGCCGCGCTGGATCAGGGGCCTTCCCTCCTTCTTTGGCCAACCGCCGGCGAGCGGCGTTGGTCAGGCCGGTGTCGAACCGGACCCCGCGTCCGTCGGGAAACGGAGCCCAACCGGCCTCACCCGGGTGGGCAATACTGGCCACCAAATAACCCCGGCTGGCCAACTCCTCCATCTGCGGGGTGTTTTGCTCAGCGTAACCGCCGTACCCATGCGAAAAGATCACCACCGGCGCCCGGCCCTCGGCCATCGGCGCCCCGACGATCGAATGGGTGCGTACCAGCCGCATCTGACGGGCGAGCAGGAGCGGCGCCACGGTGGATACGGCTTCCGGTGCGGCGTACTCCGCCATCCGCCCCGTGGCCCCGGCCGAGGCCGGATACCAAATCTTGACCGGGAACTCCCGCACCGCTCCGGGCTTGGCGCTGAACCGTTCCCGCCGCGTGGAATCGCGAACCACCAACCACGCGGTGCCGATCGGGTGCGGACCCGTCGGAGTCGGCAGTTTGAGCACCGGCCAGAGCCACGGGAGGCCAACCCCGAGTAACAACGCCACGAGGGCACCAAGGGTCCGAAGGCCCCGCTTGATGACGCCGGCTCGCACCGGCGGAGCAACCGGCCGACGGAGGGCCAGGGCCAGCGCCACCAGGACGATGACGTAGGCGGGCCACATTGCCGCCCGTTGTCCTTCGAGCAGCACGCTCGCGGCCACCAGTACGGCCCCAGCGGCTCCGAGCCCGAACGCGGCCCGGCGCCCCCTGACCCATTGCCACACGATCGCCGCCACCACCAGCGCGATAGTCCATTCGAACGGTCGCATCGTTATGCCTTAGCGCTTGATGTCGGCGCCGGGAGCCGCCGTTTGGCCCGGAGGCGCCATCGGTTCGTGGCGCGGATAGACGATCTGGCCGCCCTGGACCTGCACCCGGCCGTCCCGGATGACGAGGTCCACTTTGGCGAGGTCATCGAGCCGTTCATCGGGATTGCCGTTCAATACCAGCACATCGGCCAGCTTGCCGACCTCGAGGGTGCCGAGTTTGTCGCCCATGTCCATCATCTGGGCATTGACCCGGGTGGCGATCCCGAGCACCTCGGGCACGGTGTAGCCGAGCCGGACGAAGTTCCGCATCTCCTCGTGGTAGGGCCACGGGAGGTACCGGAACCAGTCGACCACCAGGTCGGTGCCGATGCCTAACGTGACGCCGGCGTCTTTCATCTTCTTGACCAGGGCCACGTTGGCCGAATCGGAGAAGGTGAATCGCCGGCTCTGCGATCCGAAATAGCCGCCGCTCAGGCGGAAGATGATCTGATACGGGATCAGGGTCGCGTCGGACTGGACCCCCTTCTCGGCCATCAGGCGGATGGTTTCGTCGGTCCGGGGGAGCGGATGCTCGATCATGTCGACCCCGGCCCGGACCGCCCGCTCGATATAGAAGGTCTCGGCGTCGGCGGTGATCTTCAAGCCGAGGTCATGGGCCTCAGCGACCGCCGCTTGGATTTCCTCCTCGGAATAGTGACTGGTCACCTTGATGAAATCGGCGCCCCGGGCCACCTGTTCGCGAACCGCATTCCGCCAATCCGCGGGCCCCGAGGCCACCCGAACCCCGGGCAGGTACTGGTTGCCCGCCACGTCGGGCTCGTTGCCATGACCGCCTTGCCCCGTAATCACGTTGCCCGCGGCGAAGATCCGGGGCCCGACCAACCGGCCTTCCATGACCCATTCTTTGAGCAGGAACGGCGTCTCGCCGTCGGAGCCGGTGTCGCGAAGCGAGGTGATCCCGCTCTCGATGTAGTACCGGAGCCGTTCGGCGCCCCGGAGCGCGCCGTCGGCCCGGCTTTTAGCCCTGGCGTCCGAGTTGCCCGGCAGGCGGTAGTCGATGTGGGTGTGGAGGTCGATCAGGCCGGGCATGACGGTTTTGCCGGTGACATCAATGACCCGGGCATCCTTGGGCCAATCGGTGCTCGTCGGCGGCAGGATGGCCGAAATCTGATTGCGAGTGATGACGACCGTGGCGGCCCGGGCCACGGCGCCGGTCCCGTCC
>JANMHX010000108.1:0-5296 GCA_031375485.1 Gemmatimonadota bacterium
GGCGTCGGTCATCCCATGGAAGAGGGGCAGCGTGATGGCCGACTGATAGTACTCCTCCGCCCCGGAGCGAAGGACGTCCTGCTGTCCGTGCCGCCGGTGGTACGGCTGCCGGTAGACGGGGATGTAGTGGACGTTGACGCCGATGCCTTGGGCCGACAACTCCTCGTAGATCCGCCGTCGCTCGGTTGGAGCCACCCGGACCACGAAGAGGTGGTGGGCCCCGTTGGAGCCGGAAGGACGGCGAAGCGGAACCGCCCCGGGAAGGTCACGCAGCCGGGTTTCGTACCGGGCCGCGAGCCGGGCCCGCTCGGCAATCCAGCCCGGCAGCCGCTCCAGCTGAGATCGGCCTAACGCGCATTGGAAGTCGGTCAGCCGGTAGTTGTACCCCAGATCCGCCTGCTCGTAGTACCACGGCCCGTCCCACTGCTCCAGGTGGGCACGGTCGCGGGTAATGCCATGGCTCCGGAACATCTTGAGCCGCCGGTAGAGATCGTCGTCATTCGTAGTAACGGCCCCGCCTTCACCCGTCGTGATCTGCTTGACGGCGTGGAAGCTGAAACAACACATCGTGCTGTGGTCGCAGGCGCCCACTTGGTGCTCGGTCCCGTCGCTCGACCGGTAGGTGGCCCCAAGCGCATGAGAGGCGTCCTCGACCACGGCCCAATGCCGGGCATCGGCCACCGCCGCCAACACATCGAGCGAAGCGACTTCGCCACCGAAATGGACCGGCGTGAGGACCTTCACCGACTTGTCGGCCCGGTCATCGGCCGCATCCGGGTCGATCAGGCCGGTCGTCGGGTCCACATCGGCGAACCGGACCGAGCCACCCAGGTAGAGCGCCGCGTTGGCCGTCGCGACGAAGGTGATCGGGGTCGTCAACACCGAACTGCCGGGCCCGATGCCGAGCACGGCGTAGGCCGCATGCAGAGCGGCGGTGGCGCTGTTGAACACCACGGCATAGTCCGCCCCCACGAACCGGGCCAGGTCGGCTTCGAAGAGGTCGACGAGGGGCCCCTGCGTGATCAGCGGGGCCCGCAGGGCCTCAGCCACCGCCGCGACATCGGCGGCCGTGATATCCTGACGGGAATACGGCAGCGGACTAGACATCAGTTCAGACCCAGCGACCCCAGCAGATCGCGCACCTCGGTGACGTCGAGCCGGTGCGGATTGTTGTCGCTCCGATAGGAGAAGCCCTCCGGCACCGCCGCGCCGCGCACCCCGTTGTCATCCCACCAGGGCTGCTGCGGCTGCAGGACGTAGTGAGTGCCCATGTCCAGCGTCCGTCGCGCGTCGTCCTCGCCGATCATCAACTCGTGGAGCTTTTCCCCGGGGCGGATCCCGACGATCTCGGTCCGGCAGGTCGGCGCGAGCGCTTCCACCAGGGTCATGATGTCGGTCGACGGGATCTTCGGCACGAACAGTTCGCCACCCTGCATCCGACGGACGGAATCGAGGACGAAGTCGACGCCCTGGTCGAGGGTGATCCAAAACCGGGTCATCCGCGGGTCGGTAATCGGAAGCACGCCGTTCTTCCGGGCATTGAGAAAGAACGGGACGACCGACCCCCGGCTCCCGACCACGTTGCCGTATCGGACCACGCTCATCAGCGGGGCCCGCCCGCCGGCATAGGCGTTGGCGGCGACGAACAGTTTGTCCGAACAGAGCTTCGTCGCGCCATACAAATTGATCGGATTGGCGGCCTTGTCGGTGGAGAGGGCCAGCACCTTCTCCACGCCCGTGTTCAAAGCCGCCTCAATGACATTCTGGGCGCCGAGTACGTTCGTCTTGATACACTCGAACGGGTTGTACTCCGCGGCCGGCACCTGTTTCAGGGCGGCCGCGTGAATCACAACTTGGACGCCCATGCAGGCCCGCTGCAGCCGGGGGAGATCCCGAACATCGCCGAGGAAGAAGCGGAGCCGCTTGTCCTTCTGCTGCTCCGCCATCTCGTACTGCTTCAGCTCGTCGCGGCTGTAGATGATCACCCGGCGCGGGTCATACCGTTCCAGCAGCGTCTTGGCCAGCGCTCGGCCGAATGAACCGGTTCCGCCCGTGATCAGAATGGATTGGCCTTCGAGAAACACGCGATTACTCCCCTCGGTTCATGGGTGTCGGCGCCGACTCGGCGACCCGACGGGAAAGAGCTTCTGCCACCGCATCGACGGCCCCGGACCAGTCGGAGTCGCCCCACTGACGGCGAAACAACTGAATGGCGGGTAGCCACGGCGACCGATCCTCACCGAACACGGTCCAATCGGTGCCCGGGTCGAGCTGCCAGGTGTCGGTGCCGACCGCACCCGACAGCGAGGTGACGGCGGTCGGAGCGGAGATGACGACATCGAGGTGCCAGAGCAGGCCGGCCACGCTCTCGAGATCCTCCCGGAGGTCCGCCTGCGGCCACCGGTGGATTCGAATGCCCAGGGCCGCTTCCGCCGCCGCCAACTCGGCCTCGCACTCGTCGTACTGGAGGTTGACGAAGACCGCCCCCGGGACCGCCAACACCGGCCGCCACTGCTCGAGCTCGGCGTAGTAGCGACGCCGGTCGGCCGTGCGAAGCCCACTCCGCCAGCAGATCCCGACCCGGAGCCCCGGACCGATCGACCGGAGCCGGTCAGCCCACAGGGCGACCTGCTCTCGCGCCGGCACCAGATAGCTCCATCGGGACCGGAAATCCGACCGGGCGCGCCGGAGGAGACCGGGGAGATTGCCTAACGGCACGTGGACGTCGAACGGCCCGTCGCTCCAGTGGCCATCGTCGATGACCCGCACGTCCGGGAGCGCCCGCCGGTAGAGCCCGGTCAGTCGGGGGTCGACCGCGAGGGTAACCTCCGCACCGAGCGCCACGAGGTCCGGCACACAGGTGGCAAAGAGGATCTCGTCACCCAACCCCTGCTCGCGCCACACCAGAATCCGCCGGCCGGCCAAGCTCGCGCCGGTCCAGAGCGGCCACGGGAAGCCCCGTTCCGGCGAGAGACCGGACCCGAGCCACCGGGCATCGTATGCCGCCCACCCGCGGTCGAGCCGGCCGGCCGCCAAGCATGCCAGGGCCAAGTTCAATCGAGGCTCAGGCCAATCCGGCCGGATCGCCTCGGCCCGTTCGAGTGAGGTGATCGCCTCCGCGAGTTGCCCAAGCTCCCGTTGTACGTTGCCGAGATTGAGCCAGACCTCCGCCGCATCCGGTGCCCCCGCGGCCGCGGCCGCAAACGCCGCCGCGGCGGCCTGGAGCCGGCCGAGCTTCCGCAAGACGTTCCCGGCGTTGAATTGAGCCACGGCCGAGCCAGGGTCGAGCCGGATCGCTTCGAGATAGCCGGCCAGTGCCCGGTCCAATTCACCGAGTTGTTCCCGGCAGATGCCGAGGTTGACCCAGGCCTCTCCCGCTTGGGGCCGTAGCGAAGCGGCGGCCTCGAAGGCCTCGGCAGCGCCGGCAAAGTCGCTCTGCTCCCGTAGCAGTTGGCCCAGGTTGAAGTGAGCCGGCGCCAGGGTTGGGTTCTCGGCTACCGCGGCCCGATAGGCCTCGATGGCCTCTCCGGCTCGGCCGGCCCGGTGGGCGGTGAGACCCCCTTCAAACGTGGTAAGACCTGCGGTCATCGTGCCTCCTCACTTGCCCAGTCGGCGAGGCCCACCGCCAACCGCTCGAGCAGCGGGCCGAAGCCCTGCTCATCGGGGCCTTTTCGATGGATCGTGATCGATGGGAACCACGGCGACCGTGCCTCGCCGAAAGCGGTCCAGTCGCTGCCGCTATCGACCTGCCAGGTGCGAGCCCCGAGTGCCCCCGCCAGCGAGCTCACGGCCGTCGGGGCCGTGACCACGGCGTCGAGCCCCGCGATCAGGGCCGCGACACCTTCGAGATCGTTCCGGAGATCGACGCTCGGCCAGCGATGCACGGTGATCCCGGGGCCGGCCGAAAGCGCGGCCAGCTCGGCCTCGCAGTCGTCATACTGAAGGTTGACCCAGACAATCCCCGGCACCGACCAGACCGGCGCCCAATCCGTAAACGCCGGATAGTGTCGCCGACGCTCGGCGGTGTTCAGTCCGCTCCGCCAACAGATGCCAACCCGTTTGCCCGGTGGAAGCTGGCGAAGTCGCTCCTGCCACTGGGCCAAGCGACCGGTGTCCGGGCGCAAGTACCCGCCTCCCGGGAACGCCGAGCGAACCCGCCGGAACCGATGGGGGAGACTTCCGACCGGCAGGTGATAGTCCATCGGGTGCGCCAGCGGCGTGTCGGCCCCATCCGCCACCACACGGACCGCCGGAAAGGCTCGCTGAATCAGCGACACGAGCCGCGGACTGACCGCCACGGTTACGATGGCGCCGAGGGCGATCAGATCGGCGAGACAGGTGAAGAACAGCAGTTCATCGCCCAGCCCCTGTTCCCGCCAGACCAGGATCCGGGCGCCGTCAAGCGGCTGGCCGCCCCAGACGGGCCAGGGATAGGTTCGGTGGTCGGCCGGGCGGCTGGTGGCCTGCCATCGCCATTCGTACTCGTCCCACCCGCGGGCCAAATGCCCACCGCCAAGCAGGGCGAGGGCCAAGTTCCAATGACCGTCGGCAAACGCGGGATCACATCCGAGCGCTCGCTCATGGTCGGCGGCCGCTTGATCGAAATCACCTCGCTCGGCGGCAACACTCCCTAACGCCGTATGGGCCTGCGCCCCCGGGTCCAAGGCCACCGAACGCCCGAAACTCGCCCGGGCCTCTTCGAGGCGGCCGGCGGCCTGAAGCGCCGTGCCTCGGTTGAGCCACGCCGCCGCCAAATCCGGAGCCACCACCACGGCGCGGTCCTGGACCGCCACCGCGCCCGCCAGGTCACCTTCCGCGAGGAGGATCACGCCGAGATTGGTCAGGACATCGGCATCATGCGGCCCGAGCGCGAGGGCCTGGATGTAGGCGGGTTTGGCCACGTCGAATCGCCCCGCTTGGTGGGCCGCCACCCCAAGGTTCCGATGGGCCGCCGCGAGATCCGGTGCCAAGGCGACGGCCGCTTCGGAGCTCGTGATAGCCATGGCCGGCCGGCCCGCTCGGAGCAGTGCCGAACCGAGGTTGAGGTGGGCCAATGCCGATCGGGGGGCGCGTTGCACCGCGGTGCCGAGCACCTCGACCGCTTCCTCCACCCGGCCAACATCGAGCAGCACCAGACCCAGGTTGATCCAACCATCCGCGTAGCCAGGGCCGACCACGGTGCAGCGCCGGAGTTCGTCCTCGGCCCGATTGAATTCGCCCAGCAATCGAAGCGCGTGGCCGAAGTTCGACCGGTATTCCGCGACCCCAGGCCGGAGCGCAGCCGCCCGCTCGAAGT
>JANMHX010000125.1:0-15157 GCA_031375485.1 Gemmatimonadota bacterium
ACAAAGGCCTCCTGGACCAGATCCTCAGCGGCATCCTGGCTGCCGAGTTTGTCGGCGGCGAACCCGACCATGGGGCGCCAGTACCGTTCGAGCAGGAGCGAGAGGGCCTGGGCGTCGCCGAGCGCGATCCGCGCCGCGAGAGCGAGGTCGTCGGTCTCCGCGGGTGCGGTGGCCCGAGGGGCGAGGGTCGGGCGGGAGCGGCCAACCTGGAGCATGGAGGTCCCTTCGAGAACCAGCGTCAGGCGAATATCGGCCAACATGACCCATTGGTCAACTCCCTTTCTCGGCACTCGGCACTCGGCGCTCGGCACTCGGGGCTCGGGGCTCGGGGCTCGGGCGGGGTGGCGGGGGGGGGGATGGGCGGCTAAGGTTCGTTCCTCGCTACCCGTCCGGATCAGTGCCCAACACGACGACTTACGCTCGCGACATCACTTTGCGGGCGAACGCCATCACCAGTAGTCGGAGTGGGGAACGGACCCGGCTTCGGCTGCTCGCCGCGGGCGCCGAGCTGCTCCAGCGGGTGAGCTATCGGGATCTCAACGTCGCCGCGGTGTCCAAGGCCGCCGGGCAAGCCAAGGGCACATTCTACGTCTACTTCAAGACTAAAGAGGCTTTCCTCCTCGAGCTCTTGCAGGGCTACCTGGCCTACGAGGCGTCGACATTTCTCTCGCTCGAGCCCACGGCGAGCCCGTTCCTCGCCTATCGGAACCGGATCGAGTGGTACGAGAAGACCTTTGCCCGGAACGCCGGGATTCTCCGGTGCATGGTGCAGATGGGCGAGACCGATCCCGACGTTCGCCGCCTGTGGCACGAGCGAAACGCCCGGATCGTCGACCGCGCGGTCGCGGACACCGTGATGCGCCTGACCAAACCGCCGGCAGACCAGCGGCTCCTCCGGCTCGCGATCCGAGCGGTCGGCACCATGCTCGATCAGAGCCTGTTCGAGCGGTACCGGGTCCACGTCGGCCCCGGCATCGCCTCGGTCGAAACCGAGTTTCTGATCGAATTCCACGCGGCCCTCGGTTTTCGCGCCATGTTCGGCCAGAACCCGCCGGCCCGGGAGCTCCGGTACGCCAAGGAGCTCCTCAAGATCCCCAAGCTCAAGTGACACCTCTTGCTCAGATGACCTGGCGGTCATATTCTCACCCGTCGGATCCATGTTTCCCGCGCCCCGGAACCCCCTGATGCCAAATTCCCGATCGGCAACCCTCTTCAGCCAGGCCCGCGAGGTCATGCCCTCCGGCTACACCCGCCACATGGTCGTGGCCAAGCCCTACCCGCTCTACGCCGACTACGGGGCCGGTTGCCGGATCATCGATGTCGACGGCCACTCGACCATCGACTTCGTCAACAATTTCACCGCCCTGATCCACGGCCACAGCAAGAAGGAGATCGTCGAGGTGATCGCGACCCAAGCGGGCCGCCTCCTCTCGGCCATCCTCCCGACCGAATGGGAAGTCCGGCTCGCCGAGCTGTTGGTCGAGCGGATTCCCGGCGTCGATCAAGTCCGGTTCACCAATACCGGCTCCGAAGCGGTGATGATTGCCGTCAAGGCCGCCCGGGCCTACACTGGAAAACCGAAGATCGCCAAGATGGAAGGCGGCTATCACGGCCAATTCGATCTGATCGAGGCCAGCTTCCAGCCTCCGCCCGACCGGTGGGGCGATCCGGCCCGGCCGACCGCGGTGGCCAACAACGTCGGAACGCCGCAAAGCCTCCTCGACGAGTTGGTCCTGCTGCCGATCAACGACATCGAGAACACCCGGGCCCGGCTCCGCGCCGACGCCAATCAGATCGCCGCCGTGATCATCGACCCGAACCGGCTTCAGTTGGGTATGGTTGAACCCCGGGCCGACTATCTCGCCATGCTCCGCGAGGAAACCGCCCGGCTCGGCATCGTGTTGATCTTCGACGAGGTGATTGCGCTCCGGAACGGCTACCACGGCACCCAAGGCCTCCTCGGCATCACGCCCGACCTGACCACGATGGGCAAGATCATCGGCGGCGGGATGCCGATCGGCGCGCTCGGCGGGAGCACCGAGGTCATGTCGGTGTTCGACGTCGACTCGGGCGAGCCCAAGGTGAAGCACAGCGGCACCTTCACCGCCAACCCGCTCTCCATGGCGACGGGCCATGTCGGGATGTCGCTGCTGACTCGGGAAGCCTTCGATGATCTGTCAGCCAAGGGTCAACGCCTTCGCGACGGGCTCGAGCGGGTTCGCCGCGACCTCGGCATCGTCGGCCGAGTCGAGGGGCGGACCTCGATGTCGGCGCTGATGATGACCGATCAACCGATCACCAACTACCGGCAACTCTCGGCCGTCATGGCGTCGGGACTCCTGGCCAAAACGCAGGCCTATCAGAAGCTGCTGCTGGCCGAAGGGGTGCTGACCCTCCGGGGCGGATTCATCGGGTCGACGCCGATGACCAACGACGACATCGATTTCACGATCGAGGCGGCCCGCCGGGCCCTGACCAAGTTGATCGCCGCCTGACGATGGCGCGACCCAAGCCGAGTTGCAGTGTCTCGATGATGTTCCGGGAGCTTCCGATCCTGGAACGGTTCGGCGCGGCCCGGGCAGCGGGGTTCGAGGGCGTCGAAATCCAAGTCATCGACGAAGGCGACCCTGCCGCCATGGCCCAGGCGGCCCGCGACGCGGGCGTCGAGGTCGTCCTGATCAACGTCGACATGGGCGACCTTCGCACCGGTGGCCCGGGATTGTCCGGGGTTCCCGGCCGCGAGGCGGAGTTCCGCGCCGCGCTCACTCGGGCCCTCGATGCTAGCCGGATCCTCGGCGCCAACCGGATTCACCTCGGCCCCTCTCGGGTGCCGCCCGGCGCGAGTCGGGCCGAATGCCTGGCGGTCTACCGAGCCAACCTGGCCTGGGCCGTGGAACAAGCGGCCGGCCACCCGGCCCTGCTGCTCATCGAACCGCTGAACGTGGTCGAGAGTCCGACGATTCTGCTCAGCGACTTGGCCGAAGCGGTCCGATTGATCCAGGAATGCCGATCCGACCGGGTCGGCCTCCAATTCGACATCTACCACGCGGCGATGAACGGGGTCGACATCCCCAAGGCGTTTCGGGACCACTTCCCCTCGATCCGGCACATCCAGTTCGCCGACGCGCCCGGCCGCCATGAGCCTGGCACGGGCCAGATCGATTTCCCCGCCATCTTTTCGGATATTGCCGCGAGCTCCTATGCCGGCTGGGCCGGCGCCGAGTACGTTCCGGCAACCACCACGGCCGCCTCGTTCGCGTGGCGCCACACCTTGCGAGAGTACTTCTCTTCATGACCACGTACCGCATTGCCCTTATCCCCGGCGACGGCATCGGCAAAGAAGTCGTCCCCGAAGGCGTCCGGGTCCTCGATGCCGTCGGCCGAAAGATCGGGGTGTCCTTTGAATGGACCCCATTCGACTGGAGTTGCGAGACCTACCATCAGACCGGGCGGATGATGCCGGCCGACGGACTCGACCAACTCCGCGGGTTCGACGCGATCTACCTCGGCGCGGTCGGGTTTCCCGGCGTGCCCGATCACGTTTCGCTCTGGGGACTCCTGATTCCGATCCGGCGGGAGTTCGACCAATACGCCAACATCCGGCCCTGCCGGATCATGCCCGGTCTCAAGTCCCCGCTGGCCAACACCGAGGGCCGGAAGATCGATTTCTGGATCGTCCGGGAAAACGTCGAGGGCGAGTACTCCGAAATCGGCGGCCGGATCTTCGCCGGCACCGACCGCGAGACCGTGGTGCAGGAATCGGTCTTTACCCGAATCGGGGTCGACCGGATCGTCGAGTACGCCTTTCGGCTGGCCGAGAAGAAGGGCCTCGCCAAGGTGACCTCGGCCACCAAGTCGAATGGGATTTCGATCAGCATGCCGTACTGGGACGAGCGATTCGCCGAGGTGGCGAAGCGATTCCCCAGGATCAAGACCGACAAGTTCCACATCGACATTCTGACCGCCCACTTCGTGGCCCACCCCGAGTGGTTCGATGTGGTGGTTGGCTCGAACCTGTTCGGCGATATCTTGTCGGATCTAGGACCAGCCGTCTGCGGCAGCATCGGGATCGCGCCCTCGGCCAACATCAATCCGGACCGGAGCGTCCCTTCGATGTTCGAACCGGTCCACGGCTCGGCCCCCGACATTGCCGGGCGCGGGATTGCCAATCCAATCGGGCAGATTTGGGCCGGGGCGATGATGCTCGAACACCTCGGTCACACCGACGGGCACGACCGGATCGTCAAGGCGATCGAGGACGTTCTCGGGGGGGGTGGCCCTCGGACGCCAGATCTGGGCGGGAAGGCGACCACGAAGGACCTCGGCCGCGCGATAGAATCGGCAATCTAGGCGCTCGGCACTCGGCGCTCGGCACCTGAGTCTTCGTTCAGCACCTGCGCCGTCGTCCAGATCGTACCGCCGGTGACGGTCATTTGAGCCGGATGCCGGTGCGGCTCGGCGGGGCTACGCTGGATCGCCGCGATCGGCGGCGATATTGATTGACTGAGCCAGGCCGCTCAGGCCTTGGTCGGCAGCGCCCTCTTCATCCAATGTTTTCTGTAGCGTTTGGGCGTGCTGCTCATAGCCAAGCAACCGGGCCCAAGTTCGCACCGTCCCGTAGCCGGCCATCTCGTAGTGCTCGACGTGCTGCGCCGCGCTGATCAAGCCGGCGTCGAGGACATCGGGCTCCGGTTTCTCCTTGATCAGGTCGACACCCTCCTTGAGAAGGGCTGCCATGCCGACGCACTTTTTGCCGCGGGGACTCGCGCCGACGGCCTTGAGCACCCGCTCGAGCCGCTTGACGTGTTGGCGGGTTTGCCGAAGATGGACGGTGAACGCCTTCTTCAAGGCCCGCGCGCCGGCCGCCCGGATCATTCTCGGAAGCGCGGCCACAATCTGACGTTCCGCGCTCCACAGATCCTTGAGCTCTTCGATCCAGAGCGCCTCGAGGGTATCGAGTTTCATCGGCTCCACGCTTTCCGGAAGTGCGCGGCATCGTCAGCCGAGCGGGGCGTGACACCCACCAGGATGCCGCCGTTGTCGATTTCGGACTTGTAGACCTTGGCCCGATCTTCGGAAATCCCCGCGCCGATCAGCGCGCCGAGGAGACCACCGGCGGCGGCACCCGCTCCGAGCCCGGCGAGGCCCGCGGCCATCGGGCCGGCCAGGACGATTCCGAGGCCCGGAATCGCCAGGGTACCGGCCACCGCCAGGATGCCGGCAACGGCCCCGACGGTGCCACCCAACGTCGCGCCGGTCAATCCGCCCGCGGCGGCTTTGTTGCCGAGATCGGAAGTCATGACGGTCTCTTTGAAATGGCGCTGGCGGGTGTCGTCCGACATCATGACGTTGATGTCGTCCTTGGAATATCCCCGGCTCGTCAGGGAATTGTACGCGTCCTCGGCGCTCGCGCGGTCACGAACGTTGCCCGCGAGGATTTCACTGTGGGTAGTGTGTTTCAGGTGGTCCGTCATTCATCATACCCTTCCGTGAGAGTTGCGAGCGGCCGAAGACCCCTGCCTTCGTGAAGCAAGCTTATGGCGGGGGCCGAACGGGACAATCAGTCAAAAGATCGGTATGAGGCTTACATCCAGGCTGAGCTGCCGGCGGTGCCCTGCGAAATGACCTCGACGACCCCGGGTTGCGCCGTTGCCGGTGCGGGCCCAGAGCGCCACGGTGTAGCTGCCGCTGGTCGGAACGATCTGGGAGCCGAACTGTGCATACCCGGATGTCACGTTCAGGGTCAAGAGCCCCCCAGTGATCGACGCGCCCGGCGCGAGATAGCTCACGATTGCCGACCCCACCCCATCCCCCCGGTCGTTGAAGGAGTACCGATGGTCGGCGCAGCGTAGGGTCCAACTCACCGGCGTGACAATAGGCCAAGAGGTCGTCGGCCTGAACGGGACCCTCACGGCCGCGACCGACGCGGTTCGCGATGCCGACGATCAGTTCAAGAAGGCCCTGGCCGACACGGTCAAGACCCCGGTACCGATCAAGCCGTTCGATGTCCGGTTGGCGGAGGCCGGCCCCTATCGGCCGGCCGCCACCACCCGCCACACCACGTTGCCGACGTCGTCGGCGACCAACAAGGCGCCGGATCGGTCGAACGTTAGGCCGACCGGCCGCCCGAAGGCGTTGCCATCTCGGTCAAGGAAGCCGGTCAGCACATCCTCGACTTGGCCCGCCGGTTTGCCTCTGAGGAACGGAACGAATACGACGTTATACCCGTTCAGGGGACGGCGGTTCCAGGAGCCGTGCTGGCCGATGAAGGCCCCACCGGTGTATCGCTCCGGTAGCTTTCCGTCCTTGAAGAATGCGAGCCCGAGCGGCGCCATGTGGGTTCCGAGAGCGTAGTCGGGGATGATCGCGGCCGCGACGAGGTCCGGTCGAGGCGGCTTGACGCGGGTGTCGACGTGGTCGCCGTAGTAGCTGTAGGGCCACCCGTAGAACCCCCCGCGCCGAACCGAGGTGAGATAGTCGGGCACCAGGTCGCTGCCGAGCTCGTCCCGCTCGTTGACCACGGCCCACAGCGCGCCGGTTTCGGGCTCCCAACCAAGGCCGTTCGGATTGCGAAGGCCAGTAGCAAAGACCGTGAACCGGCCGGCGGCGGGATCGACCTCGAGAATCGCGGCGCGACCAGCCTCGACCGCCATGCCTCGCTCCCCGGCGTTGCTGTTCGATCCGACGGTGACGTAGAGCCGGGAACCGTCGGGCGTGGCGATCAGATTCTTGGTCCAGTGGTGGTTGATGGGTCCAGCCGGTAACTCGACCACTTTGACGCCGGGATCGGTGATCGCCGTATCGCCGGCGTCATACGGGAACCTGATCAAGGCGTCGCTGTTCGCGACATATAGGTCCGAGCCGACGAGCACCATCCCGAACGGCGAGTTGAGCCCCGACAACAAAACCCGCTTCATTTCCGCGATCCCGTCGCCGTCGGCATCCCGGAGCAGGGTGATCCGATTCGCGCTCATGACCCCGGCGCCGGCCCGTTTCATCACGCGTTTCATGATCGCGCCCCGGATGCCTTTGGCGTCGTCCGGCCGGGCCGGCGCATTGGTCTCGGCCACCAACAGATCGCCGTTCGGAAGGGCAAGTAGCCAGCGGGGATGATCCAGCCCGGCCGCGAACCGGTTGACGCGGAGGCCGGCCGCGGCGACCGGCGAACCGTTGGTTGACCAACCCCTCGCGGGAGCAATGTTGATGGTGGGGATCAACGGTGTGGCGGGCATTGGCAGGATCGGGTTGGGCCCGATGCTCGCATCGGGAGCGAGCTTGGCCGTCTCCAGGCAGCCCGCCAAGAGCAGGCCGAGACTGAGCGCCGATCGATGATTCATGCGATCCGGGTCGAGGGAGCGTCACTCGCGGGAAGCGACTTCTCAATTGCGTCATCGAGCCGGGCGCGGCCCGTCACCACCGGCTCCGTTTCCATCAGCGCGGACCGGGAGGCCTCAAGGCGGAAGACCTCCAAGTTGCCGAGGTGTTGTTCCGCCCGGCGGGCCAGCCCAGCAAAATCGGCGTCGACATCGAGCGAGCGCTGGAGGCCGAGATGGTCGAGGGCCCGCCACAAGGAGCGACGGCCCCAGAAGCCGATCGACAACGCTTCCAAGGCCTCGAACAGCATCAAACCCGACGGGTCCCCTTCGCCGGGGCCGATCTTGATCCGAGCCACCTTTTCACCGAGCCACGCGAGCGACTTCGCGAAGGTGCTCTCCGAACCACCGACCGCCCCGACCAGCGATCGGATGAGCGTCTGTTCCTTCCCGACCTCGTCGACGAGTCCGGCCATCGTCACGCCGAGCGGGGTGCCGGCGTGCCAACTGCTGATCCGCTCCATCAACTCGAGGGCGGCGATTGAGCCCGCCAGGTGGTCGTTGAGATACGTCACGAGCGACGAGCGATCGATCACGGTCATTGGTAGCCTGGCGAATCATCGGGGAGAAGTCGCTGCCGAGAACGCTCGTCGAGTTGAGCAAGTCCAATTCGGCCGAACCCGCTCCGGTGCTCCGCGAAGGTGCGGTACGCCCAATCCCGAACCGTCCGGGGGATGAACCGGGCCGCCCGGGCCGCTAGGCGCCATCCGCCACCGAGATATTCGAGCGCGGCGAGGATCGCGTCCGAATGACCGACCGGGTTGCCGCGAGGCGGCAGCCAGAGCGCGCTGTCCTTCGCGGCAAAGCCCGGGTGATTGCGCCGGACCTGATCGCCGCGGGGGCCCTGCAGCGGGGCGATCCGAATCAGCCCGCGGCGGTCGGCGCCCACCAGCATCGACACGAACCGCCGGCACACGCCGCAACGTTCGTCGTACAGGAGGACGGGCAGCGTCGGACGATCCGCGTTCTGGCGCAACACTATTTCAGCGTCACTTTTTGGTTGGTGTCGCTGCTGCCCCCGTCCTGGGCATAGCCATTCCCGGTCACGTACGCCTTCGCCGCCTTGACCAGGAAGGTGATGCCCCGAGCTCCGCTCATGTCCCAATACTCGCCGGCGGTCGTATCGAACCGGAGAAGGGCGAGCTTCGGATCGCCCTTCCCTTCCGGAAACCAAATCTTCCAGCTCTCCTTCCACAGCCGGTCGATGGTAGCCCGGTCTTGAAAAACGCGAACAGTCCCCGACAGCGACGCGAACTTGGTCTTACCCTGGAGCACCACAGCGGCGCGCGGTTCGGCCTCCAGTTCGCGGACCTTCTCGCTGTCGATGGAGGTACTGAAATACAGGTCGCCATTCCCATCGACCTCCGCAATGCCCATGGGTCGACCGTGAATCGGCCCGCCTGCCGATGCCGTGACGAGCATCGCCGTGTCGAAGTCTTCGATCACGGATACCAAGTGTTCTCGTTTGTCCCGTTCACTTGTCATTGCGATGTTTCCTTGGAAGTTGTCCTTACCCAGGGTGATCAGCTGAACAAGTATCTAGGGCCGTATCGGGCTTGTCTACCGCTCGAACGGACTAGGACGGAACTACGGGGCTCATGGATAATGCGGACTGGAACCAGATGGTCGGCCTCATTGATCCGGCACGACTAGACGCTACCACCGAGGTGCTTGAGTGGCTTCGATCGGGCGTGCCTCAGGTTCACCGCACCTGATGCCACTCGCGGCCGTTCCATTCCCAGGTGTCACCAAGAACCTGCCGGCCGTCGTCGCCGGCGTGGAGAACCACGACTCCGCGACCCGGATCGAACACCATCTGGGCTCCCTTGCGGCGTGGGGGCGATCCACCGGCATACGTTCGCCAGGTAGTGCCTTCGAGCACCGAGGTGGTGACCGAGCCGTTGGGTTCGAAACCGGCGAAGAGCAAGACACCGGTGGCGGTCCGTGCCGCCGGCGCCTGGGGAGAGAACGTCGGGACGGCACCACTCGCCGAGATTGGGACCCACCGGGCCTGCAGCCAGCGGTACAGCGGGGCGGTAAAAGCGTCGGGCACGGGGCTCGGTTTGGCGGTGACCAGCAGGGCCGGGGCGCCGCCCTGGCTCGACAACATCGCGTTCGGGAACTCCTCGTTCGGCCCTTCGGCCACCTTGGACCAGGTGCGCCCATCCCAACGCCAGGTCGCCCGCACGGGACCATCGTCGCCAAGCGAATGGTAGAGCAACACCGCACCGGCGGCGGCATCCCAAGCCATCACGCCGTGCGGTTCCGCTGTGGGACCGGCGCTGTCCTTCCGACTCCACCCAGCCCGGTTCAATTCCCAGGTATCCCGGAGCCCCTCGCGCCCGACCCGACCACCGTAGAGCACGAGTACCTGCCGTCGCTCGTCGTAGGCGAGCATCGCGGCGCCCCGGGGACGGGGACCGTTCTCGCCGCCCGGCGTGATGCAATGCCACGCCGAGCCGTCCCAGCCCCAGGTATCGGCAACGAGGAGGTCGCCCGGCGCCTCGCCGCCGAAGATCACGACCTGACGCCGGTCCGGGTCGTAGGTCATCGCGAAGCCGGAACGGGCTGCCGTGCCGGAACACGTCGGGGCAGGCGGGGCCGGTGGTTGTGGCACGCTCCACCACCCGGCGGGCGCATCGTTGTCGGTGCGGAAAGCGAGGCGCGGCGCAAACAGGAATAGTGGCACGAGCAGGAGGAACGGGCGTGGCATCGGATTCCCTAGACGGAGAGTGATAACCTCCGGACGCACCGGGACGCCGAACGGTTTCGGCGCAATCTCTAGGAGCTCGGCACTCGGCGCTCGGCGCTCGGCACTCGGCGCTCGGCGCTCGGCGGTTTGGCGAGGACGGCGCGGATGGCTTGTTTCGCCTCGGGGCTGGCCAGGCGGGCGGCGAGGATTCGGGATTCGGTTTCGGCGGTTTCCCGGACCCTGGCGGCGAGGGGGGCTCGCATCAGGCGTTTGGTTTCCTGAACTGATTCGGGTGCCAGGTGGTTGAACCGTTCGGCGGACCGGCGGGCGTGCGCTACCACGTCAGCCGCGGGGACCACGGCGGTCGCCAGACCGCACTCGACCGCTTCGGCGGGCGTCAGGGGTTCGCCTAACAGCAGCTTCTCGGCGGCTCGGGCGTGACCCATCAATCTCGGCAGCAGGAGGCTCGATCCGAATTCGGGCACCAGGCCAAGCGCCACGAACGGCATGATGAGCCGAGCCTCGTCCGACACATAGACCAGATCGCAGTGCAGCAGCATGGTGACCCCGACCCCGACCGCGAGGCCCGTGACGGCCGCCACCACCGGCTTCGAGCACTCGAGCATCTCCAGCATAAACGATGACAGCGGCGTGTCCCGGCCGGCCAAGGGCCGTTCCAGAAAGTCGGCCAGGTCGTTTCCGGCGGTGAAGATGCCGGGTTGCCCGGTCAGGAGAATGGCCCGGACGCTCGGGTCGCGCCCGGCGGTCCGGAGCCCGTCGGCGATGGCATGGTACATCGCGACCGTGAGGGCGTTCTTCTTCTCGGGCCGCGCCAGCTCGATCGTGGCGACTCCGTTGGCAACACTGAACCGGACGTGCGGCGTGGCTGACATCCGGGGCTCAGGAATGGATGACGGACACACCGCCATCGACGGCCAAGATCTGGCCGGTGATGTGTTTCCCAGCGTCTGAGGCAAACAACAGCGCCGCGCCCTTCAGGTCATCGTCATCGCCGAGCCGCCGAAGCGGAGCGCGGGCGGCCAGGTTTTCGGGGCCCATTTTGTCGAGCGTGCCCTTGGTCATCTTGCTTGGAAAGAAGCCCGGCGCCAGGGCGTTGACGGTGATCCCGAACTCCCCCCATTCACCGGCCAGGGTCCGGGTAAGGTTGACGACCGCACCCTTGCTCGTGTTATACGCCACCGTGTCGTGGCCGGGGGGATTGCCTCCCAGGCCCGCGATCGAGGCGGTCATGATGATCCGGCCCTTCCGGCGGGGAATCATGCTCAGCTTGGCAATGGCCTGACTGAACAAGAAGACGCTCCGAAGATTCAGGTTCATCACCTTGTCCCAGGCTTCGAGCGGATGGTCTTCGGCCGGCGCGCCCCAGGCCGCTCCCGCGTTGTTGACCAGGATATCAACCTGACCGAGGCGGGCCATCGTTTCGGTCACCACCCGATTCACTTCGGCGGGAATGCTGGTGTCGGCCGCCACCCAGGTCGCGTCGATGCCCAGTTTTCCGAGGTGGGCGGCAGCGGCCTCGAGCTCGGCCGCCTTGCGCGAGGTCAGGACCAGGCGGGCGCCCGCCTCACCCAAGGCTTCGGCGATCTGAAGGCCGAGACCGCGGGATCCGCCGGTGACCAGGGCGGTCCGGCCAGTCAGGTCGAACAACTTGAAGACGGGGGTACTCATCGGGAAGCTCCGGAGGCGGTTAAGCCTAGAATATCTCGTGCTTCGGCCGGAGTTGCGAGGCTCCCCCCCAGCGACTCGACGACTTTGACCGCCCGTTCCACCAACACCGTGTTGGACGGGGCCAGGACGCCCCGGTCCAGATACAGGTTGTCTTCGAGGCCGACCCGGACATGGCCACCCGCCGCGGCCGCCATCGCCACCATCGGGAACTGCCGGGGACCAATCCCAAACGCGGCCCACTCCGCGTCGGCCGGCGCCAGGCTCCGCAGAAACCCGAGCGCTTCGGGCGTGTCGGGGGCCCCCCATTCGATGCCGAGGCAGAATTGGAAAAAGGCCGGGCCTTTAATGAACCCGGTCTTGATGAGATGACTGGCCAGACGGACATGGCCGGAATCGAACACCTCGAGTTCCGGCTTGACGCCCGCATCCCGAATGGCCGCCGACATGATCTGGAGGTGCTTCACCGTGTTCATCATGACCGTGCTGCCGAACGCGTCGCCCGAGGCCATAGTAGCCACGTCGAGGCTGCAGATCTCGGGTTTGAGCGCGACCACGTGCTGCACCCGGACGTCCGGCGCCGCGAGGTTGGTTCCGGGGCCAGGGGTTCGGGGATCCTCATCGCCGGGGGCAAACCGCTGGCCCGGGCCGGTGGTGAGGTTGATGATCACGTCGACGGACGAACTCCGGATCCGGTCAACCACCTCACGGTAGAGGTCGAGCCGCATGCTGGCGAGCCCGGTCTCCGGGTCACGGACGTGGATATGGGTGATGGCCGCGCCCGCCTTGGCCGCCTCGATACAGGCGGTGGCAATCTGGGCCGGGGTCACCGGCACGGCCGGATTCTTCTTGACCGTTGGGGGCGACCCGGTCACGGCACAGGTCAGAATCGTTTTCTTGGCCATGGTCTCTACTTGGTTCGGGGCATACCGGCCAGCGCGGTCTGGAGCGCCGTCACGAAGGAATCCACCTCGACGTCGGTCATCGGAGTCGAAAGGCAGCCGAGACCGGTCTTCCCGATGATAATCCCGGACCCCATCAATCGGCGATGCAGTTCGGCCATTCGGGCCGCCGGCTGGGCGTTCCGAACCGCGCTCCGGTAGTTGGTGACCCGATCCGATGTCAGCACGATCCGGAACAACGAGCCGTCGCCGGTCAGTTGACCCGGTTCGCCGGCGTCCAGGAAGGCTTGATTGCCCTCCCGGCGAAGCCGCTCGCCCATGGCATTGAGACGATCGACGGCGGCAGGGGTCCAGTCCTCGAGGGCGGCGATCCCGGCGACCATGGTAAGCGGATTGCCGCTGAAGGTGCCACCGGACAGAACTTTCGGCGTGCCCTTGGTCGGATCGAGCATCGCCATCAGCTCGATCCGGCCACCGACGGCGCCGACCGGGAGGCCACCACCCATGACCTTGCCGAACGTCGTGAGGTCCGGGGTGCCACCAGCCCGGCCTTGGGCTCCATGGTACCCCGTTCGGAAGCTGATCACTTCATCGTAGATCAACACCACCCCGTACTGCCGGGTAATCTCAGTCAGGAACTCGAGGAAACCGGGTTCCGGCATCGGCGCGCCGGTGCGAACCGACATCGGGTCCACCAGCAAACACGCCAGGTGGCTCCCGTGCTGTTGCATCAGCCGCTCGACGGCCGCTCGATCGTTGTACTGAACTACCTGCTCTTCGTCGTGCAAGGTAGGGGGCAAGCCGCCGGTGGTCGGGACGCTGGCCGGTTGGTCCTCCGGCCCCCAATTGGCCGGGGTGCCGCCAAAACTCACCTGGACGTAGTCGTAGTAGCCGTGATACGCCCCCTCGAACTTGGCGATCTTGGCCCGGCCGGTGAACGCCCGGGCCATCTTGACCGCCAACATCACCGCTTCGGTCCCCGAGTTGGCAAACCGAATCTGGTCGAGGCTCTTCACTCGTTCGACCATCGCCTTGGCGAGCGTGACCTCCGCTTCGCCCGGTTCGGACCAGACCGTTCCCTTCCCCAATTGCGCCGTGATCGCGGCCATGATCTTGGGATGGGCGTGGCCGTGAATCAACGAGGTCATGTTGTTGAGGAAGTCGATCCGTTCGACCCTGTCGACGTCGACCAGCCGGCAGCCGCCCGCCGACCGGGCGTAGATGGGAAATGGCGTATAATGGTAGTGCAACCTAGAGGTGCCGCCGGGGATGTACTTCAGGGCTTCCCGGTAGAGTCGTTCGGTGGGGCTCGAAACCGAGGTCATGATGCTCCTTCGGAGTGATTTCGACGGAATGCTCCTCGGGATACGAGGCCGTCGCCGGTTGGTACCAACCCTCGCTTTCCGCGTCTTCCTGTCGTGACGCTGGTCGCCCCCGGAACCCATCTTGTCGACGTTCACTACCTCGGCCGGCCCGAGATCATTGCCGTCGGGTTGCTCGACACTGCCGTCGGGACACTCCTGATCGACCCAGGCCCGTCGTGTGCGCTCCCGGCGCTCCGGCAGGGCCTCACCAATCTCGGCGTTGCCGTGGGTGACATTTCCGCCATTCTGCTGACCCATATCCATCTCGACCACGCCGGTGCCGTCGGCTCGTTGCTCCGGGACAACCCGGCCATCCGAGTGTACGTCCATGCGCAGGGTGCCCGCCATCTCATCGATCCGTCCCGCCTCCTCGAGAGCGCCCGCCGGATCTACCGCGACATGGATCGGCGCTGGGGCGAGTTTCTGCCGGTGCCGGCATCGAACGTGATCGCCCTGACCGGGGGTGAAACGCTTCGGTTCGCCGACCGGCAGTTCTCCGTGGCCTACACGCCCGGCCATGCCTCGCATCATGTGAGCTTCCTCGACCACGCCACCGGCACCGCGTTCGTCGGCGACACCGGCGGGAATCGGTATTCGAACCGGAATTACGTCTCACCGGTTACCCCGCCCCCGGATGTGGACCTCGCCGGCTGGCAAACCAGCATCGACCAGTTTCGCCGCTGGGATCCCGCCCGGCTGTTCTCGACCCATTTCGGATGTTCCGACCCGGTCGGTCCCCACCTCGATGAACTGGAATCGCGCTTGGCGATCTGGTCCGACCGGGTCAGGGCTTCGCTGGCCGACACCAACCGCTCCGACGAGCAGCACGCCACCGAATTCGTCGGGTGGGTCGCGGCGCAAATCCGGGAGCGGCTTGCGCCGGCCGACGCCCTCGTGTACGAATGGGGTACCACCGCGATCAACAGTTGGCACGGACTCGCCCGCTATTGGCGGACCACCACCGGAGATGCCCCTCGATGACCAGGCCAAGCAGTGAGCCCGCGCCCTCGCCGATCCGCTGGCGGATGCCGATCGCCCTGCTCATTGTCACGACGATCAACTGGTTCGACCGTTCCGCGTTGTCACTCGCACTGCCGAAGATCGCCGAAGAACACGGCTGGTCCACCACCGAGATCGGGG
>JANMHX010000150.1:0-9523 GCA_031375485.1 Gemmatimonadota bacterium
CGACGCCTGCGACGACATCATGGACCGGGTCGGCAAGCCCCGCGGCTTGGTTCGGTACACGTCGCGAGACGAGATCGACGGCCAACCTCGGAAGCTCCTCCGGCCCCGGGTGATCCTCTATCCCGCGGCACTGACCATCGCCGTGGTGGCCTTTCTCTATTTTCTCGGCACCCGGCATGACACCGACATCACGATCCTCCGGGGGATCGGCGCCCCCTTCGCGCTCGAGGCCGATGGCCGGGTGGTCAACCAGATCCGAGTCCGGATCACCAATCGGGCCCGGGACCACCGGACGTACCGCATCGAGCTCGTCGGTGCCGAGGGGGCCGAGCTCGTCAGCCCCGAGAATCCGGTTCCGGTGGCGCCGGGCGAGCGGCGCTCCACCAGTCTGTTCATCGTCGGCCCCCGAGGGCTGTTTCACGACGGTGAACTCTGCATCGCGCTCAAGATCAGCGACGGCATTGCCTACGAAGAGACCTTGCCCTACACGTTGATCGGCCCCGAGGGCGATGACGACGACCGGAAGGATGATCGATGACGATCGCCAAGGGCGGATGGTGGCCGATTGCGTTAGGTACGGTCCTCACGCTGACCGTGGCCGCCAACGGATTCCTCTTTTTTCAAGCAACCCGCGACGGCGGCATGCCGATCGAGAGCGACTACTACCGAAAGGCGGTCGCCTGGGATTCGACCATGGCGCAGGCGGTTCGAAACCGGACCCTTGGCTGGCGGGTGGAGGCGGCCCTGGATCGGGACGGCGTGCTCTCGGTGGATCTGACTGACCGCACCGGCGTCCCCGTGACCGGAGCGGCGGTCTCCGTCGATGGCTTCCCAATCGCGTTTGTGGATGGCGGCTTTACCGCAGCCCTCACGGCCGATACCGGGCAGCGCTACCGCGGGTCGGTC
Source organism: Gemmatimonadota bacterium (assembly GCA_031375485.1). Taxonomy (GTDB): domain Bacteria; phylum Gemmatimonadota; class Gemmatimonadetes; order Gemmatimonadales; family GWC2-71-9; genus SHZU01. Next base: position 907 of record JANMHX010000150.1, read on the forward strand.
ACGCTCACCCACACCGGGCTGCATGAACTCCGGGTCCAGGCCGTCCGGGGAACCGACCGGTTCACCGCCGTACTTCGGGGCGCGCCCGGCGCCGCCTGGGCCCCCAAGTCATGAACCTCTGGCCGGTCCTGGCCGCGAGCCTGGTGGGAAGCCCGCACTGCGCGGCGATGTGCGGGTTGATCGCGGCCGGCGCCGGACGGGAACCGAATGCTCGGGTCGCGTACCATCTTGGCCGCCTGGCCGGCTATGTCGCGTTAGGCTGGCTGGCCGGGGCGGCCGGCTTCTTCCTCGACCGAGCCGGAGCGCTGGCCGGGATCGTCGATCTTACGACTCGGCTGGCCGGGGTGCTGTTGGTGTTGGCCGGGATCACGACGATCCTGGCGTCCCGCGGGGTTCGGGTCGGCTCGTTGGGCGGGGCCCATCGGCGGGTTGTGGCACTCGGGGCGCGCCTCGCGGGAGTCGCCCCGGTTCGCCGAGCGGCGGGACTCGGTCTGATCACGGCGCTGCTCCCGTGCGGCTGGTTGGTGGCGTTCGTGGCCGTGGCCGCCGCCACCGGGGCCCCGCTGCCCGGAGCGCTCACCATGGCGACATTCTGGCTTGGCACCGTCCCGGGACTGGCGACGGCCGGGGCGCTGATTCAACGAGCCGGCGGGCCGCTCCGCCGCCGGCTGCCCCTGATCGCCGCGGCCGCCTTGATCGTACTTGGCGTGGTGACCGCCGTCGCTCGGCCCGCGCGCCACGCCGATCACCCCATGCCGGAGCCGACCCATGAGCCCAGCACTCGCTGACCCGGCGCTGATCGGAGTGGACTGCACCCACTGCGGGCTGCCGGTGCTCCCAGGCGATGTTGCCCCGGACGCCGATCATCAATTCTGCTGTTCCGGTTGCCGGACCGCGTGGGCGCTGATCAGCGCCTCCGGCCTGTCGGCGTACTACGCGGCCGAGGACCGGCGGCGGACGCCGGTGCGGCACTCGGGGCGGCGGTATGACGAGTTCGACCATCCGGCGTTTCACCGGTTGTATGTCCAGGCCATCGCCGGCGGCCTGCTGGAGACCGAGCTCTACCTCGATGGCGTCCATTGCGCCTCGTGCGTCTGGTTGGTGGAACAGGTTCCCTTGGTGATTCCCGGGGCGGTCCGGGCCGAGCTCAACGTGCCGCGATCGTTGGCCCGGGTCCAATGGGATCCGGCCCAGACCTCGCTGGCCGCCATCGCCCGGTTCCTCGAGCAGTTGGGATATCCGTCCCACCCGTTTCGCGGCGGACGCGCCGACCAGCGACGCCGCGCGGAGGACCGGGCGATGCTGGTCCGGATCGGGGTGGCGGGCGCGATCGCGATCAACGTGATGACCGTGGCGCTGGCGCTCTACGCCGGTTGGTTCGGCGCGATGGACCCGGGATACGTCCGCTATTTCCGGTGGATCAGCCTGGGCTTGACCGTGCCGGCCATCGTCTGGCCCGGCCGGGTGTTCTTTGCGAGCGCCTGGGGCGCGCTCCGGGCTCGCCGCATCCACATGGACGTTCCGATCGCCATCGCGTTAGGCGCCGGGTTCATCCGCGGCGCCGCCAACACCGTGACCGATACCGGCCCGGTCTATTTCGACGGGGTCGTCACCCTGATCTTTCTGCTCTTGGTCGGGCGGTATCTCCAACAACGGGCCCAACGGGCGGCAGCCGATTCCGCGGAGCTGCTCCACGGCCTGACCCCTTCCACCGCCCGGCTCGTCGTCGCCGAGGCGATCCAAGAGGTCCCCTCCGAATCGCTGGTGCCCGGGGCCGTCATCGAGGTCCGGGCCGGCGACTCAATCCCGAGCGACGGCCGGATCGTCGTCGGACGCTCCACCGTCGATCGGTCGCTCTTGACCGGGGAATCCATGCCGGTACCGGCCGAACCCGGCGACCTGGTGTACGCCGGAACCTTGAATACCGGAGCCACCATCCGGGTCCAGGTCACCGAGTCCGGCGAGGCCACGCGACTGGGGCGGCTCCTGCTCGAACTCGAGGCGTCGATGGGCCGACGGGCACCCGTCGTCAACACCGCCGATCGCCTGGCGGGCTGGTTCGTTGCCGCGGTGCTGCTGCTGGCCGGGCTCACCTACGTGGTGTGGCTTCGGATCGATCCGGCCGTCGCGCTCGACAACGCCATTGCACTCCTGATCGTGACCTGTCCGTGCGCGCTCGCCCTGGCCACGCCGCTGACCGTGACCGTCGCCGTCGGGCGCGCCGCCAAGTCCGGGATTCTGATCCGGGGCGCCGACGCCCTCGAAGTCCTGGCCCGACCCGCCACCATGCTGCTCGACAAGACCGGCACGCTCACCGAGGGCCGGCTCCAGTTGATGACGTGGCGGGGTGACGAGGCGCTGAAGCCGGCCATCCTGGCCCTCGAGGCGCACTCGAATCACCCGGTGGCCCGGGCCTTCGAGGCGGCGTGGCCGGCGGAACCCCGGCCGGTGGCCACCGCCGCCCGCCAGACGCTAGGCGGCGGCCTGACGGGATCCGTCGATGGAGTTGACTTCGCCGTTGGGGCCCCGGCATTCGTCCTGGCCCAGGCCCTCGACCCGGACAACCTCGGGCAGTCGGTGCCGGCCCATCTGACTCCGGTCTTGGTGGCGGCGGCCGGCATCGTTCGCGGCGCGGCGGGATTCGGTGATCCGATCCGGCCCGATACCACCGCCGCCCTCGCCTCCCTCCGGCGCCTCGGCTGGCGGATCGGGATCCTCTCGGGCGATGCCCAAGGGGTCGTCGACGTCGTCGCCGAATCGCTCGGCGTTCCCGCCGCCGAGGCCCGGGGCGGCGCCACGCCCGAAGCCAAGCTGGCCGAGGTCGAACGGCAGCTGGCCCACGGGGCGGTCGTCATGGTGGGCGATGGCGTGAACGACGCGCCGGCCATTGGGCGAGCGAGCGTCGGGATCGGGGTTCGCGGGGGCGCCGAAGCCTGTTTGGCGGCTGCGGATGTCTTCCTGGCCCGGAGCGGGCTGACGCCCTTGGTGGCGTTGATGGCAGGATCCGAGCGCACGCTCCGGGTGATCCGGCGAAACATCGCGATCTCGGTGGGCTACAACCTCATCGGGGCCGGGCTGGCCGTGACCGGGGTCATCAATCCGTTGATCGCCGCCATCATGATGCCGGTCAGCTCGGTCACGGTCGTTCTGATGGCATGGCGCAGCGAGACGTTCAGGACCGAGCCATGACGATCCTGTTCATTCTGGTTCCGGTGGCCCTGGGGGTCGTGCTGATCAGCGTGGGTGCGTTCGTGTGGGCCACCCGGAAGGGCCAGTTCGACGATCTCGAAACACCCGCGCTTCGGGTGCTCCGAGATGACACCGAAGGTCCCGACCAAACCCGTTAGGCAACCGGCCGGCGGCGTTCGAGATAGTTCTCCCGTTCCCGGACCACCGCGTTCAACAGCGGCGCCGGGTCGAATCGGACCGGATCGGTGCACGGGAGCCCGGTCTCCGCCGCCGCCGCCGCACAGGCCGCCCGCGCGTCCTCGTCACTCAAGTCGTAGGTGTTGAGGCAGATGCCGATCACCTTCGTGGGGTGAACCGCCGAGCCGACCATCTCGTACAAATCGACGTAGCGCGAGAGCGGGGGGATCTTGAGCCACGGCGCGGTGCGGTACTCCCCGATATGGTCCCGGCTGGCCTGATGGCAAAGAATCAACGCGTCGGGACACGATCCATGGAGCAGCCCGAGGGTCACGCCGGAATAGCCGGGGTGATTGATGCTCCCCTGCCCCTCGACCAAGACGATGTCCGCATCCTTGGCGCCCCGCAACACCAGTTCTTCGGCCGCCCCGGCGATGAAGTCGGCCACGACCGCATCGACCGCGGTGCCCCAACCTTCAATGAAGATGCCGGTCTGGCCGGTGGCCACGAAGTTGGTCCGGAGCCCCAGCGCCTTGAGGCCCGAAATCAGCTGCAACTGCGCGGTCATCTTGCCGACGTTGCAGTCGGTCCCGACCGTCAAGACGACGAACGGGTCGACCAGGCGGGCTTGGCCGGCGGCAATCGGAAGATTCTTCGGCGGCTTCCGGGCATCCGAGATGGTCCGGCCGTGCTTGGCGGCCAGGGCGGCCAGCTCGGGATCGTCGGAGATGAAGGTGTGGAGGCCGCTGATGATATCGCAGCCTGCCGCCAGGGCCTTGGCCAGCCAGCCCCGCCACTCATCTGGGAGCCGCCCACCCGCCGGGGCAATCCCGATCATGACGGCGGTCGGCTTGAGCGCCAGGCCGGCTTCGATCGAGCCCACGACGGGAATCGAGCCGCCAAACCCAAGAACGTCCTGAACCGTCTTCCCGGCGGCCACCCGGTCGAGCACCGCTACGACCCGATTGGGGTGATACCGCACGACCGAGTTGGCGGTTTTCGACTCGAGCGGATGGAAGTTTCCGTCGGCAAGGATCAGAAAACGAGGATCGGCCATAAGGCGTGACAACCTGGTTTGGATTGGGGGAGATGGAATTCGTATACAAATTTGTCTTCGAGAGGCCCTTTGGTCAAGGACCGCTACGACAACGGCCCGCGAACCCGTCGCGAGCCGTTGGGGAGGGGAGACCCGCTACTTCAGGTCGTCGTCGATCACCTCGGCATCGTGCACCGTGGTTTCGCCTTTCCCGATTTGCTTCGTGTCGTCCGAGCCCTTGCCGAGCATCCCCATCTTGGACTTGAGGTCGAGCAACTGCTGGTCGGCGGAGCCCTTGTACTCGAGCTGTTTGAACTGGGCCGCCAGATCGTCGCTCTGGAACTCCTGTTGGAGCTCGGCGGACGCGAGGGCCTTCCGCTCGATCGCTTCGATCTTCTCGGCCATCCGGTCGAAGGACTCGAACGCGCTCTTGTCCGACATCCCGGACATGGTTTCCTGGATCCGCTGCTGGGCCTCGGCGCGCTTGGCCCGGGCCACCAGGATGTTCTTCTTCCGCTTCGCTTCTTCGATCTTGTCGTTGAGCTGGCGAAGCTGAACTTTCAGGTTCTCGGTTTCGGCTTTGTGCTTGACCCAGGTCTCGTGGAGCTGCTGGGCCCCCTGCAACGCCTCGTTGTAGCGAAGCAGCGCCTGCTTGGCCAGATCATCGCGCCCTTCCTGGACAGCGAGCATGGCCCGTCGCTCCCAGTCTTCCGACTGCTTCTTCAACGCCTCTGCGTCGGCCTGGAGCTTCTTTTCGTCCGCGATGGCCCCGGCCGCCTCCTGCTTGGCCTTGGCCAGGTTCGACTTCATGTCGAGGATCAACTGATTCAGCATCTTCTCGGGATTTTCGGCCCGGGAGATGAGGTCGTTGATGTTCGACTTCAGCATGGTGGAGAAGCGTTCGAACATTCCCATTGCGTCTTACCTTTCCCGGTACGGCGCCAAGGCGCTCAGGTGCGATGATAGCGCCAACGTCAGCGAATCGAAACTAGCTTCAAACTCGGAAAAATCGAGATTCTCCAGTTCGAGCGCATCGGTCAGAACGATGTGATTGCCTTCGATCCCGTAGGATCCGTGAATCAGATCTCGGGTATTGAATTCCAACAGCTTCCGGAAGAGCCCGCCCTGCCGGTCCGGGCTGGCCGGGGGTTCCATGACGCGGACCCGAAGGATGGCCACCGGGGGGGAGAACGTCACCACCACTTCGGCCCCGTGCTGGCTTTTGATGACCCAGAGGCCGGGCTCGACCTCCCGGGACTCGGCGGCCCCGCCCTCGAGCCGGTCGATGAACGACTGCAAATCCTCTTTCGTGACCATCCGATCCTCCTTCTGGTCTACCGGGCCACCCCAATGTAGCCGCGGGCACTTCCCTCGGCTCGGTACCCCGCCCTGCCGCTACGGCCGCTCGGAATCACTTTCCCGCCGCTGGGCCAACATCCGCTCCGAAAAGTCGGTTCGCTCTTCGAGCTCGCTGAGCCGGGAGCGAAGGTCATCGAGTTCATTGAGCACCTGCTCCGGCGGCAGCTCGTTCCCGCCGCCGCCCCGAATCCGTTCGGCAATGGCTTGCCCGAGCGGGCCCCGGAGTACCACCGCGGCCCCGATCGCGCCGATGATGGTGACGGGGATGGCGTACCCCTCCCCGAGCTTCAATGCCAGGATCGCATGGACGAAGAGGGCGCCCAGACTCGTACCGAGCAACGCCACGAACGGGATCGTGCGCCGGTCGGCGGTCATCGCGGAGTGTCGAGCGAGAGAAGCAACCCGAGGAACCCGGCCTCACCCATCGGTAGCTCCTCTCAGTTTCGCCGGTTCACGTTCACCCGCCGCCAGCATCCGCTCCGTGAAATCGAGCCGTTCTTCGAGCTCCAGCAGTCGGGCCTCGGTCGCTTCGAGCTCGGCCACTCGGCTCTCCAACTCCTCGATTCGGGTCGCCGCCATTTGGCCGGTCGTCAGGCCAACCGACGGATCGGCCGCCAACTGCGCCAGGCCTCGCTGGCGCCGCCAGGCAAACAGGGAAATCGAGGCCCCCGCCACCACGAACATCAGGCCATCGGTCGCCCGGCCCTGGGGCCCGACCGTACCGACGAACCCCATCGCGAGGCCGGTGAGCACCACCTGAACGGCCAGGTCGAAAAAGTCGATGCCAAAGTGCTTTCGAAACCCGCTCATCGCGGGAACTCCTTGAATCGGTCCTTGGACTCGAGCATCATCCGCTCGGCAAAATCCAGGCGTTCAACCAGCTCGCCCCGCTCTTGCTCGCCGGCCGCGATCCGGGCCTCCAAGTCGTTCAACCGGGACTCGAGTTCCGGCGAGCCACCGACATCACCCTCGATCCGCCGGGCGATGGCCCGGCCGAGCGGGCCCCGAAAGATCAGCACCGCGCCGGTCACCAGAGCCAACAGCGCAACGATGAAGACGGGAGCGACGTCGCCGGGGGGCATTCTAGGCCTGGCCTCTGATCACCGGTTGCTCCCGTCCCTGAGTCAGCAACCGTTCCGAGAAATCAACTCGTTCTTCGAGCTCGGCCAACCGGTGCGAGACGTCCTCGAGCTCGGCGACCCGACCCCGGAGCTGCTCGACCTCGGCCGCGAGCCCAGGGTCGATCGATTTCCCGTCGATCCGGCGGGCGAAGGCCCTGATCAGCGGCGCGAACACCACCCCCGCGACGATCAGTCCGACGACCAGCATCGCCGCCATCAGAACCCCTTCCGGCGGGCCGGACTGGATTACGAAGTCCGGCGGCACCGGAGGCATCGGGGGGGTCGGAACGTTGATCACTTGCATCTCATGCCTCCGGCTGCCTCAAGGTGGCGGGCTCCGTCCGACTGGCCACCAATCGTTCGGTAAAATCGAGTCGTTCATGCACCTCGGACAGCTCCGCCCGAAGCCGGTCAAGTTCCTCGAGAACAGCCGGATCGGTGCCCTGAAGCGCCGCCATCGCGCCGGGCGTTTCCCCCCGAATCCTGGCGGCGAACGCCTTCCCGATCGGGCTGTAGGCAATCACCGCCAGCGACCCGCCGCCGAAGATGAAGATGATAGCCAGAATGTCTTCCATTATGACTGCCCACCCTCTCCATTGGATTCGGTCCGGCGGGCCAACAACCGCTCGCTGAAATCGATCCGCTCTTCGGCTTCGCCGAGGCGGTGAGTCAACTCCTCGACTTGGCTCCGCAGTTCCAGCACTTCATTGAAGACGTCGGGATCGGCGCCAACCGATTTGGCTTGGATCCGCCGAGCCATAGCCTGCCCGACGGGCCCTTGGAACACCCGAACCAGACCCCACGCCAGAAAGCCGGTGGTCAGGAGGCCGGTCAACATCCCGACGAGTGGAACGATGGTATCAGGACCCAAAGCCGGCTCGATTTCTGGAACTCATTATTTGGCAGCCAGTTACGGGGTGATACCGCGAGTTCCCAAGGTCCAAACGCGATTGTTGCTGCCTACGTCTCAATGTTGCAAGATGTTTCATTCCGTGCAACGTCAGGCAAACTCCACTCGGGCAATCCGGGTCAGGGCTAGACCGATTTCGGTGTCGTCGTCTCCGACCGGATGGAGATAGACCTCCAGCGCCGTGGGGTGCTCGTCGACCGAGGTGGGGACGCCGAGGACGGTTTGGCCGTCGGTCGTCGTGATCCGAACCGCGCGCTCGGAACCGAGGGCGAAGCGAAGGAACTCCAGGATGCTCTGATACTCCATCAGGTGCCCTGGCCCAGTCGGCGCGGCCCGACATTGGTCGGGCCGAACACCGCCTGGGACCGAAGCTGGCCGCTCAGCTGTCCCAATAACTGTTCGAGCTGCTCGGTGGCTTTGCGGAGACTGTAGCGGTAGAGCCACCGATACCAGCCGAGCGAGGCCACCCCGAGGGTGCCGGCGGCGGCCAGGGCTGGCACCGCCGCTACGGCACCGAGGCCAAACGCCCCGACTGCGATGGCACCGCCGAATCCACCGCCCAAGGCCCCCATCACTGAGGCGATGCCTTTGCTGGTCTTCCAGTTGCCCCGCAGTCCGGGCCGGAGGTCTCCGTAGCATCGGACCTCGGTACCGCCATTGGGTGCCGGTCGAACGGTGACGTTGAGCACCCGGAGTTCGATGCCGGTCATCCGGTACGAGAACATCGAGAGACCCTCCGCGCCAACCGAGCCCATGACCAGCTGCGGCACGTCGAATACGAGGACGCCCCCATCGAGCGGATGGCCGCCCACGGTGTCCCTGAGG
>JANMHX010000242.1:0-9460 GCA_031375485.1 Gemmatimonadota bacterium
CTGGGGTCGCATGGCCGTTGGGATTCGCCTCCGCTCCGTGGCGGACGTGACCGGGTGAACGAGCGGACCACGGTTAGGCAGGAGGTCCAGGGCTCACGGGCGGTACACCCAGGCCGCCGCCCGTGGGCCGGTCCCGTTTCCGTACCCGCCGGTAATCAACGCCCCGCCGCCTTGGAGCGGGGCCACCGCCGAGAACTGGCCGGCCATCCGGGCGCCGCCGGCCACGATCGTGAAGGTCCGATTGTCCGGATCGTAGGTCTCCGCTTCCGGGGCGCCACCCGCCAACAGCAGCTGGCCATTCGGCAATAGCACCCCGGTGCCTTGGTGTTTGTACCGGGGGCGCTGCAGATCCGGCCCGGCCGTGAAGGTGCCGGTTCTGGACTCGAATAGTTCGGTGGAGCGGTAGACCCCCTCGTTGTCGCGCTCGTCCGCTCCCCCGGTAATCAGCACCCGGCCATCGCGAAGCAGCACGGCGTCGTGTTTGTGACGCCGGACCCGCATGTCGCCCACGTGACGGAAGGTGCCGGAGGTCGGATCGTAGGTCTCGGCCGAGGTGTACAACCTGATGGCGGCGCGGCGCCCCTGATGGCCGCCTGCGATCAGGACCCGGCCGTCTTGGAGCCGCACCGCCGCGTGGCTTTCCCGGGCCACGGTCATGTTTCCAGTCGGCGTGAACCGGCCGGTGGCCGGGTCATACACCTCGGCGCTCGAGAGAAAGCTCCATCCAGGTCCGAGGCCGCCCACAATGAGGACCTTGCCGTCAGCGAGGAGGACGGCAATGTGGTCGGCGCGGGCTGACGCGAGCGAGCCAGTCGCGGCAAAGGAATTGGTGGCCGGGTCGAACAATTCAGCGGTGGCGGACGGACTTCCCCCGTCGACGTAGCCGCCGACGAGCAAGACCCGGCCATTCGGAAGCAGGGTCGCGGTGTGACTGTAGCGGAGCGCGACCATCGGGGATGTCGGAGCAAACCGTCCCGTGCCTGGTTCGTAGACCTCGGCTCCCCGGGACGCCATATCCTTGGCCGTGAAGCCCCCGGCAACAAGGACTCGGCCATCTTGGAGCGCCGTGGTCGTGTGGGCCGCCCGGGCCGCGCTCATGGTGGCGGTCGGGGTGAGAGTTCCTTGGGAGATAGTGTCCGGCCGACCTGGGCCGATCAGAGCCAGGGGGACGGTCGCGAGCGCGGCGAAGCGCCAGGCACGGCGGGGAATTGGCATAGTCCGTTCGGTGATGGGTGCCCCCCTTTGATGCCGGTCGAGGGTCCCCGGTTTAGCTAGTGCATGTGGTGACCAGGCGCTTCGCCGAGCGCCCGCCCGTACTGGCGTTCGAGCTGCGACTTGATGGCCGGACTCGGCGCGCCCGCCGCATACCATTGCCGGAGCGCGTCCAACTCACGGATCAGCTGGTCGGCGACGGCCGCTCGGGCGGCGCGATTGCCGGATTGATCGGCGGCGCGGAGCTTCGGCACCAGTGCGCGGATGGCCGCCCGATGGACGGCGAGCGAATCGGCGAGCCCCGGCGGGGTCGCGGCCGCCTCGACCAAACGGGCGTATGGCATGATCGCGCCGAACGACTCGCCGAGTGCGAGGCCCAGCGCGCGGGTTCGACGGGCGCGGCTCGGCGTCGACAGGTCGGCGGCCACGGGCAGCTTGAGCCCGGTAACCCAGTAGGGGAGCGCCACGTTGTCGTGCGCGTATGGTCCTTCCGGATTTGGGATCGTCCAGGCGTGGACCATGGCGAGTTCGGGCTGCCGCGGGGCGCCGCCGCGGGCGAGACAGTCGGCCTCGCCGTCCGCGAGCGCCTCGCCCTCACCGGGGACCACGGCGCACGGTTGATGGAGATGCCAGGGCGCCTTGGTGCCGGCCAGGTCGTCCGGCAACCGGGCGCCCCGGGTCATCCGCCGGGTGTACGCCAAACCGGCCGGACGCCAGACACCGTCGACCGGCGCGAACATCACGAAGCTTGGGCTTTCGAGGTCCGGCGAACCACTGAACACCCGCCAGCGGTGGAGCCAGTGTTGCCCTTGGAATGGCGTCAGGTCGGCGACCCGGCCGAGTTGCAGGGGGCCGAAGCCTCGCGCTCGGGCGGCGCTGGTGTCGGCGTGTTTGGCGACGACTTGTTTGGTCCGGGCCAGGACGGAGTCGGGGCCGGCTGCTCGGACGCCGGCGACGTCGTCTTGGGCCGACGCTTTACTCGTCGGCGGTGAACCCACCAGGAAGAGGCAGACTGGAAGGGAAATCAGGGTGGCGCGGGGCATGGTGAACGGTGGTCGTTCGGACCGCCGACCGCAAGTCGTAGACTCGCGGTTCGATTGCCGTCGATGCTCCGACGGGCGGCCTAAGGACCGGCCGGTGCGGGCTCTCACTTGCCAGGACACGACCGAGGACCAACCGTGCGGTCTCGGCTCAGACCACTCGCCCGGCCCGTCGATCCAACGCTGCGAGAAACGCGGTCACCTTGGCGGAGATGAGCCGTCGCGTCGGCAGCAGTACATACAGGGATAGTGGCTCGCAGGTGTAGCCGGTCAATAGGCGGCGCAACTGCCCTGCGTTCACGGCCTCCGCGCCGAAAAAAACCGGGATCCTAGTCACTCCAAGCCCTGCCACAGCGGCCTGGAACCGAACCGCGGAGTTGCTGCTGCTAAGCCGTGGCGTCAGGGTCGGCATCCGCTCGGTGCTCCCGTCCGGGGCGGTAAACAGCCACTCGCGATCGTGCGGGGCGCACAACAGGGGAAGCTCCATCAAATCTCGGACCTGGGCCGGTTCACGATGGCGGCCCAGCAACGTCGGCGATCCGAAGATTCCCCGTTCGAACGTGAACACCCGTCGCTGAAGGAGGGTACCCGCCGGAGGGGCACCATCGAGTCGCGTGAAAACTATGTCGTAGCGGTGCTGAACCGGGTCGATGGTATCGTCGGCCACGTCGATTGATACCTTCAGCTGGGGGTGCTCCGCCATCACCTCGCAGGCGACCGGGCCGAGTTGGTAGGTGCTGAACTCGTGTGGCCCCGCGATCCGCAGCGTACCGGTCACCACATCGCCTTGGGCTAACACGTCGGAGCGGGCTTCTCGAAGTCGCTCGAACAAGACGCCAATGCTCTGGTGCAGCACTTCGCCCGGCTCAGTCAGCTGGAGCTGGCGGGTCGTCCGCTCAATCAGGCGGGTTCCCAGGGCAGCCTCCAGCCTGCCGATCGCAGCACTGATCGATGACTTCGGGCGCTCCATGGCCCGCGCGGCCCTCGTAAAGCTCCGATGCTCGATGACACGGCAGAATACGTCGTAGTCGTCCCAGCTCATTGGTCACTCCCCGATGTGGCGGACACTGTTCAGCAACCCGAACGATGTGTTCGCGGGTTCATGGCTAGTCGAACCACTTGGCCGGCCATAGTGTTGTGGATCTCAAACTGGAGCCGTTGGATGCCCGCGAGCCGGTTCATGCTTTTCGCCGCCATAGCTGCTGCCGCCACTTTGGTAGCGGCGGCTGGTCAATCACCCCGTTCGGCGACTGTCGATCCTGCCGTGCTGGTTGCCAACGGCAGGGAAATCTTTCGATTCGACACCTTCGGCGACGAGACCAAGTGGACCGATGCGCTTCGGATCCATGAAGTGATCCGCACCGCAGTCGACCCCACCACCGCGCTGTCCGTTGGCCTCAAGGTCGATGCGGAAGCCCTGCCTGCCGCGGTCGTCGCGGGAATCAAGAATGGGTCGGTCGATCTGAAGAGTCCCACTACGACTGTGGCCCTGCTTAAACTCAATGCCGTGGTGGGCCTCAAAGGGTCGGTAGAAACCGTGGACGGCAAGGATGTGCTGACCCGGGTCGGGATCACCTGCGCCCTGTGCCACTCGACCGTCGACAACTCGTTCGCGCCTGGGATTGGCAAGCGGCTGGACGGTTGGCCCAACCGTGACCTCAATGTTGGAGCCATCATTGCCCTGTCTCCGGCCCTGAACCCCGCTACGAAGGCGGTGTACCGGTCATGGGGCCCGGGCAGGTACGATCCGCGGTATAGCCTGGATGGCCAGAACGGTCCGCAGGTGATCCCGCCGGCCTACGGCCTGAACGGGATTCACAAGATCACCTCAACCGGCGATGGCGACAACCTCGCCTACTGGAATCGCTACGTCGGCGTGACGCAAATGGGTGGTCATGGTTCGTTTGCCGAGGCGCGCACCGGCACCAACGTCACCAATGGAACCGACGATTTGATTACCATGCAGCTGCCGGCCTTGCAGGCCTATCAGCTCACCCTCGCGGCACCCTCGCCACCGGCCGGGAGTTTCGAGCCCGCCGCGGCGGAGCGAGGCAGGCGCCTCTTTAGCGGTGCAGCCAAATGCGCGGCGTGCCACAGTGGCCCTGAGTTCACCGACGCGAATCTGCGCCTTCATCCAGTCAGTGATGCGGTTAGTGAACCGGAGCTTGACGGGGTCCGGAGCTACGCATTGCGGAGCGCGACAAAGCAATATCGAACCGCGCCGCTGAAGGGTCTATGGCAGCACCCGCCATATTTTCACAATGGTACCGCGGCGACACTGCAGGCCGTGGTCGAGACCTACAACGCAAAGCGTTCCCTTGGTCTGTCTGCAAGCCAGATCTCCGACCTGGTCCAGTACCTCAAGTCGCTGTAGTTCCGGCTGCAGGGCTCGAGGTCACCGCACGCGAAGGAACTTGTCGGCATCCTCGTCAGGAGCGACGGGGTCAGGGGATCTCGATCCCCAGGGCCCGGTCAACGATCGGCAGGGTCACGAACGAGAGCCGTCCGGCCTCGTGATAGACGGTCTGGTGCGCGACCACGGGTTCGGTTTCGAGGCCGAGGTCGCCGCCGGTGTTGAGGTTCCGGGTGAGCAAGGGATACGCGCCCGACATGATCGCAAGCCGGAGCCGCTCGCCAGGACGGACGGCGACGCAGGTACCCCACATGTCGATCTGATAGGTCTCCGGTTTGCCCGGCGTGAGGGGATCGTTCCGAAAGTTGCCGCGGCGGGCCCGGGCGCGGACCCAGCCCTCGGTGAGGCGCTGGGAATATCCGTCGGCCCGGACCAGCGTGAGCCGCGCGACCCAATCGGTATCCTTGGCCGACGAGCTCGCGACGACGGTGGCCGTGATCGGACCGCACACCGTGAGTTTCTCGGCCGGCGATTCCATCGTGTAGGTGCGTACGTCGGGCCGGCTCTCCACGCTTCGATAGTCGTCCGGACCGCCCGAGTCGACGTTCCTCGACCAGAAGAACGGGGTCGGGTCCTTCGGGTCATAGTCGTAGCGGCTCGACCCCTCACCCGGACGGAGACTGTCCGGGGCCAGCCGGCCGGCGCCTCCAAGGTAGTACGGCACGAACCGGGTGCCGGGGAGCGGCCAGTCGTCGGTTCCGATCCAGCGATTCTCGCCCAGGACGAAGAGCCTAACGCGCGGCCAGCCGGTCACTTCATTGGACTCGTGTTTGAGGTAGCGATCGAACCAGAGCTGGTAGAGCCGGCGGGTGTCGACGACGGCCGCCGGTCCAAAATCCATGCCGCCGATCGTACTGGCCCGGGCGTCCGAATCGACCCAATGGCGCCAGGGGCCGACCATCAGGTACTGGTGCTGTCGGGCGTCCGGCGCCCCGCGGGCCCGCATGGCGGCGAAGTTCTCGAGACTGCCGCCGAGGGTCCCGTCATACCAGCCGGTGACATGAAACATTGGGACCCGCGATTCCGGGAGCCGGGCCTGGTAGCTCCGCGGCTTCCAGAACTCGGGATTCTCGAGGTTCCGGAGGTAGGTCCGCCAGGTTGCCGACCGAGCGCCGATCCTCTCGTCGATCGTTTGCAACGGCAGGCTTCGGTACGCGGCCGTGAGCTCGGCCTCGTCATCGGGGAAGTCGCGGACGGTCCGCCCCTCGACGACCATGGCCCACTCCAGCATCCCGAACGAAATGCCACCGTGGCGCATCGGCCAGAAGCCGCCGGGATCGGAGGGGGTGACCATCGGGATCATGGCTTTGAGCGCGGGATTGTTGAGAATGGCCGGAAAGACTTGGGTCCAGCCCGAGTAGGATCCGCCTAACGTTCCGACCTGGCCATCGGACCAGGGCTGCCGCGCGATCCAGCTTTGCGCCCGGTAGCCGTCGCGGCCTTCGTTGACCAACGGCTCGAACCGGCCCTCGGAATCACCCCGGCCCCGGACGTCCTGCACCACGTAGGCATAGCCCCGTGATGCCCAGCAGTGGCCCTGTTGATAGCTCGACAATCCGGTTCGCGTGTACGGGGTCCGGACCAGCAGCGCGGGGACCCGGCTCGGCGTTTCCGGCCGGTAGACATCGGTGACGAGCGCGATGCCGTCGGCGGTCATCACCTTTTGGGCGAATTCCCGCCGGACTCGGAACGGTCCCGGCTCGTTCAGCCGGTTCGGTTGGGCGGCGACGGCGGCGCCCGACAAGGCGCCGACCAGGAGGAGACAGACCGGATGACGGATCAGGGCGGTGAGCAGCATGCTGAACGGTGCCTGCTCCGGCCGCCAACCGCAAGCGGTGGACTCGCCGTTCGGTTGCGGGTAAAGTTCGGGATCCACATCAACCGTGACCGGCGAGGCATATGACGATACGAATGGGCTTCTTTGGGGTCGGGCTGTTCCTGTTTTGGCCGGCCGGACTGGGCGCCCAGCGGCCGGCGGTTGGTTCCGCGGCCCAGCAGTACGTGGCGGTCGACGCCCCGGTCGTGGCGCTCACGAACGTCACCATCATTGACGGGACCGGCCGGCCGCCGAAGCCAGGCCAGACCATTGTCATCTCAGGCAATCGGATTGCGGCGGTCGGCGCGGTCGGTTCGGTGGCCGTTCCCGCCGGGGCGCGGATCCTCGATCTTCCCGGCCACACGGTCATTCCCGGGCTGGTCGGGATGCACGACCACATGTTCTACACCACGCCCGGCAGCAGCGAGGTCCAGTCGAACTATTCGTTTCCCCGGCTCTATCTGGCGAGCGGGGTCACCAGTGTCCGGACCACCGGGAGCTTCTCGCCGTACGCCGAGCTCAATTTGAAGGGCGGGATCGACCGGGGCGAGGTGCCGGGGCCGCGGATGCATATCACCGGACCGTATCTGATCTCCACGGCGATGGATCCCCGTCTTGACCTGTTGGGCATGCACGCCCTGGCGGATGAAGCGGCGGCTCGGCGGGTGGTGAAGACCTGGGCCGAGGAGGGCGCCGAGTGGATCAAGGTGTACACCCAGATTTCCCGGGAGATCTTCAGCGCCGTGGTCGATGAGGCTCACCGCCGGGGCATGAAGGTCACCGGTCATCTCTGCTCGATCAGCTTTACCGAGGCGGTTGAGCTCGGGATCGACAACATCGAGCATGGTCTCCGGACCAATTCGGACTATGACCGGAGCAAGCAGCCCGGTCGCTGCCCGGCGACTCACTTTCAGACGCTGGGCGAGCTCGACATGAAGGACCCCCGGATTGCCGAAACGTTCCGGCGGATGATCGCTCGGGGTGTGCCGATGACGACCACGGCGGTCAACGAGCAATTGGTGCCGAATCGCCCGGGGCCCGACGCCCGGACCCTCGAGGCTATGGCGCCGTGGATCGCGGAGTTGGAGCAGACCCGGCGCCGTCAGCTCGATTTGCCGAATCCGATCGGCGAGATCTATCCGAAGATGCGGGAGATCTATCCCAAATCGCAGCAGTACGAGTTGGCGTTCGTCCGGGCGGGCGGGGTGCTGGCGGCCGGCGTCGATCCGGCTTTTGGCGCGTTAGCGGGTTTCGGGAACCAACGGAATCTCGAGTTGCTGATCGAGGCCGGATTCACCGTGCCGGAGGCCGTTCAGATCCTCACCGCCAATGGCGCCAGGGTGCTCGGCCTGCTGGCTGAGCTTGGAACCGTCGAAGCCGGCAAGCTGGCCGACCTCGCGGTGATGCAGGGTGACTTGGCGACGAACCCCGCCGCGATCTACCGCACGGTGACGGTGTTCAAGGACGGGGTCGGCTACGACTCGGCCAAGTTGATTGCGGCGGTGAAGGGGCAGGTCGGGATCCGGTAGCCCAGCCCGTCCTAGCCGGTCGAAGGATCGCGCTGATTCGGCTCCCGCGTGGGAACCTGGACAGCGAGCGCCAGGCACCGAAAATCCCCGCGTTGGGAAGCGATGCGGCCTTGGCTGGCGGCCGGTCAGAACGTGACTCGGCCGCCGATCCCCAGACGAGACGCACCTGCAATCGGGGTGATCGCCAACGTCAGGCCCGTGGAGCGCGCGGCGACGTTGTGCCGGCGTACCGAGCCGGGCACGCGGGCGATGTCCCAGATCGTGCTCGCCGCGACCGCGCCGAGGACGAGAACGCCGAGGGCATAGGCCTCTGACGAGGGGAAGCTGTTGCTGTTCCAGGTCGCCCCTACTGCGGCGATCGCTCCAACGGTTACCACAAGCCTCGCCCCGATCCCGCCAAGGCCGCGACCGGTTCGTCCGGCGTAGAAATGGCCAAGCGACGGACCGATCAGGAAGCCCGCGAAGCCCAACAGCGTTGGTCCGTCGTTGGGCCCGTCGTTCGACCGAACCAGCACGGCGGCGGCGATCGGCACGACGACTCCGCCGATCGACCAGGCCACACCCGTCGCGACGGATTTGATTCCGGAATCGGCCGCCTCCGTCCGAGGAGTTCGGGGCGCGGCCGGGTCCCCGGTGGCGGACTGACCGGCGAGCGAGGGGGCCATGACGAGCAGGCTGCCGAGCGCCAGCATGCTCGGAACCCGGAACCTCGCTTTCATCGGTCGTTCAGTGTGAGGACTCGGGTCGCAATACTGGGTAGTGCCATCCCAAGCGACCTCGGCATTCGTCGGTCCAAAGACCCGCATCCCGGCACTCCTTTCAGGGAGGTACATTCCGATTCGATGGATGGAATGTCCTGACCGCCAGTCAAGCGAGCGTCAAGAATGGGCTACGGGGTCCCTGGGAGGGACAACGCCGACGAGCCTAGAGCGTCATGGTGAAGCCGCCGTCGGGCGTCAGGGTGGTGCCGGTGATGTAGCTCGCGTCGTCCGAGCACAGGAAGACGATCGACGCGGCAATTTCCTCGGGCCGGCCGGCCCGCTTCAAATGAACCCGCCCCACGATCGCGCTGTCGATCAGCTGATCGCCTACCACTCCCCGGATTCGGTGATGCATGGGCGTATCGATCAGCCCCGGGCAGATCAAGTTGACTCGGATGCCCTGGGGCGCGAGCTCGGCGGACGCGCTCGTGGTGAGTCCAACCTGGGCATGCTTCGAGGTCGCGTAGCCGGTCCCGCCCCCAAACCCGAGGAACGAGTTGACCGAGCCGACGTTGACGATGGCACCGCCCCGCCCGCTTTTCAGGATGGCCCTCGCCTCGTACTTCACGCCGAGGAAGGTCCCCTTCAAGTTGATGTCCATGATCTGATCCCACGCGGCTTCGTCGAAATCGATGATCGGCGCGAAGGCGCCCTCGATGCCGGCGTTGTTGATGCCGAAATCGAGGCGC
>JANMHX010000275.1:0-12567 GCA_031375485.1 Gemmatimonadota bacterium
CTCCCCGGTCATTTACCTCGTTCCCCTCGCCACCGGGTTGCTCGTGGTCTTGAGCCTCAACCCACAACTCGCACCCGGACTTCCAACCCAGTGGCTGCGTTTGCCGTGGACGATCTTCGCCGGCTTGAGCCTCGTCGTCTGCGTGGGCTTTGCCGGCCACCGAATTATCAGCACCGGTGTTGGCGGGGTGGTTGCGATCGTCCACGGCATTCGGAACCCTGGCCCATCATCACGGGAAATCCTCGCCACCGTCGCCGAACTCGATCCGGAGACCCATTTCGAAGACCTGCTCCGCCGGGCGAGCCGGGACGAGAGCCCCGAAGTGCGCGAGGCTGCCACTGCCCGCCTGCGCTCACATCCGCAGTTCCTGGAGCGCCTGTCCACCGAACTGGAGACAGGCTATGTGGAACCCGCGTTGGCGTTCCTCCGTGACGCCACGCTGTCGCCCGCCGAAACGTCCCGCTTCGCCCGCCCGGCGTGCACGGCCCTGAGGCGTTGGGTTGGCCGCATTCCTGCCCCCAACTACACGACGAAGAGTCATCTCAAGGCGCTCCGGCGCTGGGGCACGGAGATGTTTCGCGTCCTCCCGGACAAGTTCGCCGGCGCCGGAGTGGATTTCGCCCCGGTCCTCGACGACTTCAAGGACAAGGTCGAGCCAACGAGGTAGAACCACTCTTCCTCGCCATGTCGCGCTGAGCAAGGGGTTCACGGAACCGGCTGGCGACGGATGATCTGGCGAGCGCTCTCTGGATTCCACTGCGGCCGCTCGGTGCGATTGGCCACCGCCAGCGCAGTCTCGAAAATGAGCCGGACCACCCGGGCCTGCTTCTCGGGGTCGATCTTGTCCGGTGAATCGGTGACCGCGTGATAATCCGGATGGAAGCCGTTGGTGAAGAAGAGGATCGGGACACCGTTCCGGGCGAAGTTGTAGTGGTCGGACCGGAAGTAGATCCGCTCCGTCGGCCACTGATCCGGCAGCACCCCGACGCCGAGGTCCCGATTGGCGGTTGCCGTCCGGTCGACGGTGGCGCCGAGGTCCGAATGCTCCCGGCCGATCACGACGATCGAATCCCGCCAGTTCCGACCCAGGTGATCCATGTTGATGTTGGCCACGATCCGCTCGATCGGCACGGTCGGGTGTTTCGAGTAGTACTCGCTGCCCCAGAGGCCCCGCTCTTCCCCGCTCACCGCCACGAACAGCATCGAGCGCCGCGGCCGCGCGGCTGGGTTCGCGAACGCCTCCGCCAGTTCCAGCAGACCGGTGGTGCCGGAGCCGTTGTCGTCGGCTCCGTTGCAGATCGAGTCTGCGGGTGTGACCCCGCGGCACCGCGATCCGACGTGGTCGAAGTGGGCCGAGATGGCGACGTACTCGTCACGGAGCGCCGGATCCGTGCCGCGCACGATCCCGACGACGTTCGGCACCTCGCTGCGTTCGTCGCGAGAGTAGGCCAGCGCCGCGGTGGCGGTCCAGGCGCGCGCCGGTTCGACTCGGACCTCGGGGGCTGCCCGGGCGGCGTCGAGCGCGCCCGCGACCTCCGGGACCTGGGCAATCAGGGCCGACTCCCGGATCGCGATCACCGCGGGCCACCCCACCGACTCGGCGGTGGCGATCCCGGCGACCTGTCCGCGGAGCCGGTCGAAAGCACTGTCGCTGTTGACCGAAAAGATGACCAGCGCCGCGCCCGCGTTGGCGGCGGCGATCAGCACCTGACCGGTGTTCGGCGCCTTGCCCCGCCAGTCCGTGACCCAGTGGAGCACTCGTCCATCGACGGCCGCCCGGTCCAACTCGGTGGTCGGTCCGATCGGCCCACCACCCAGCGCGAGCCCTCGGGTCGTCACCAGCTCGACCGGTGAGCCTGACACCAACTTCGCGTTGTCGTTGAAGGTGAAGACGGCCCGCCGAGTCCCGGTATCGGCAATGGTGAGCTTCGATGCGGCAGCATCCAAGGTTCGAAGCCGGATCGCATACCGCTGGAAGTAGCCGCCGTCCCCGGCCGGCACGAGTTTGTTGCGGGCGAACTCCCGCGCGATGTACTGCGCCGTGGTCTCGAGGCCCCGGCTCGGCGTGTCGCGGCCGCCCATCGAGTCATCGGCAATGATGAAAACCCGGCGGCGGACATCCGCTTCGGTGATGGTGGCGGCGGCACGGGGGGCGCCGGACTGGGCCGTGGCAATGCCGACCGGCAACAGCGAGGCGGCCAGGAGCCATCGAGTCAAAGTCGTCATCGTTCTCTACCGCCTGCTGTCCCACAGCCGTTTGAGTAATTGGATCTGTCCGGTATGATAGGCGTCGTGCATCGCCACTCCGATCACCATCTGCCCGAAGGTCCACCGCTTCCCCGCCACCGGAATGTGTCCGAACTTCCCCGGCGAGAGCGCGTCGATCGCCTCGACGAGGAGCCGATGTTCTGCCGCGAGAAGCGCGCGGTCGGCCGTCCAGAGGGCCTCATCGGCCCGGCGCGGCACCGCCGGGAAGTTGGCCGGGTGACGCGGGAACCGCAGAATCGGCTCCCGCACCAGGTGCCGCCGGATGGTGTACTTCCAGTAGGCGATGTGCAGGGTCATCCCCCAGATGCTGGCCCGACCAGGGGCCGGCGTCCAGTGGGCCGCAGCCGCGCTCACGCCTCGCACCGCGCCGACCGGGGTTGGGCCGCCATGCCATGCCTGGCCACGGGTAGGGGCGATGGTGTCTCGGATGAGCTCCAGGGCTGCGCGGGTCATGGCCGATTTCTCCGATCGGTGGCTGTGCGTAACACGGTCCAAACCTACGCGGCGCGCGACCCGGTGTCGACTCGGGTCCGGCCCCCGTGGAGCCGATTGTCGGCGCACCCGGCCCACCGCGGCGGTTTCCGATCCCCGCGCCGCGCGATATCTTGGACGTTGAGACGTTCTCTCTACCCCAGCCCCGAGCCCCCTCTGCCGCCTGGCCCGATCGAACTGTTGTCCCGCGCCATCGGCGACCGCTATCAGGTCGAGCGCGAGGTGGGCCGAGGGGGCATGGCTACGGTCTATCTGGCGACCGACCTCAAGCACCACCGCCAGGTCGCCATCAAGGTCCTCCGGCCCGAACTCGGCCTGATCGGCCCCGACCGGTTCCTCCGCGAGGTCCGGATCGCCGCTCAGCTCAGCCATCCGCACATCCTGGCGCTCTACGACTCGGGCGCGGCGGACGGCCTCCTCTATTACGTCATGCCCTTCATCAAGGGGGAGACCCTCCGCCAGCGGCTCGAGCGCGAGCGGCAACTGCCGGTCGAGGCGGCTGTCACGATCATTCGCCAGGTGGCCTTTGCCCTCGGGTACGCGCACGCCCAGGGGGTGATTCACCGCGACATCAAGCCGGAGAACATCCTTCTCCACGAGGGCGAACCGCTGGTGGCCGATTTCGGCATCGCGCTCGCCCTGACGGCCGCCAAGGGCACCCGGCTCACCGAGAGCGGCCTCGCGATCGGCACCCCCGAGTACATGAGCCCCGAGCAGGCCTTCGGCGAACAGGAGCCCGACGGGCGGAGCGACGTCTACAGCCTGGCCTGCGTCCTCTTCGAGCTGCTCTCCGGCGAGCCGCCCTTCACCGGGCCCAACGCCATGTCGGTCCTGACCAAGCGGATGGTCGATCCGGTGCCGTCGGTCCGGCGGCTTCGCGCGTCGGTGCCGACCGGGATCGAACAGGTCCTCATTCGGGCCCTGGCCAAGGCGCCGGCCGACCGATATCCCACCGCCGCCGCGTTCGCCGAGGCCCTGGCCGCGCCGGGGGCGGCGGGACCGAAGTCGCCGGTCGTGGCGGTGCTGCCGTTCGTGAATCTGAGCGCCGACCCCGAGAACGAGTTCTTCGCCGACGGGATGACGGAGGATGTCATCATCCACTTGTCGAAGCTCAAGACCCTCGACGTGATCTCCCGGGCGTCGGTGATGCCCTTCAAGGCCCGGAAGCAGGGGGTGAGCGAGATCGGCGCGGCGCTCAACGCCGGCTCACTCCTCGACGGCAGCGTCCGGCGGGCCGGGAACCGAGTCCGGATCGTGGCCCAGCTGATCGACGCCGGGACCGGGCACCACCTCTGGGGCGAGACGTACGACCGGGACCTGACCGACATTTTCGCGATTCAGACCGACGTGGCGCTCCAGATCGCGGCGGCGCTTCAGACCGAGCTCACGGTTGATGAGCGGGCCCGGATCGAGCAGCCGCCGGCCCACGACCTGCACGCCTATCAACTGTACATCGAGGGGCGGCACTCTCTGGTGAAGTTCACCACCGCCGGAATATCGCGAGGGATCCGGCTGTTCGAAGCCGCTATCGACGTGGACTCGCGGTTCGCGCTGGCGTACGCGGGGATCGGGCTGGGGTGGATCGAATTGGGGGAGAGCGGCGAGACCGAGCCGAGCGCCGCTCATGCCAAGGCGGCGGTCGCGGTGACCCGGTCCCTCGAGCTCGACCCCAACCTCGCCGACGGCTACACCGCCCTCGGCTATCTCAAGACCGTCGCCGAGTACGATTGGGCCGGCGCCGAGCAGGCCTTCAAGCGGGCCCTCGCCCTCCAGCCCGGCAACGCCGACGCCCTCGACCACTACGGCCGGCTCTGCAGTTCGATGGGCCGGTTCGACGAATCGCTGGCACTGTTGCGGCGGGCTCAGGCCCTCGATCCCCACGTCCACCGGTCGGACGTGCCGACCGCCCTGCTGCGCGCGGGCCGGTTCGAGGAGGCGCTCGACGCGGCCCGCCGGGGGATCGACATTGATCCCAGCTACGACCGCGGGTACACGACGTTAGGCTGGGCCTGCCAGCGGCTCGGCCGCAACGACGAGGCCATCGCGGCCTTGAACCAGGCGGTCGCCATTTCGCCCGACAAGACCATCTGGCTCGCCCAACTCGGCGAGGCCCTCGGCCTGATGGGACGCACCGACGAGGCGCGCGCGGTGCTGACCAGGCTCACCGAACTCGCCACCACCCGCTACGTGTCGCCCTACCACTTCGCCTACGTCCACACGGGACTCGGCGAGTACGACGCCGCGATGGACTGGCTCGAGCGCGCCTTCGCCGAGCGGGCCGGGGCGGTTTACGGGATCAAGGGATCGTTCCTCTTTGCCCCATTACGCGGCCATCCCCGGTTCGTGGCGTTGCTCGGCAGGATGGGTCTGGCCTGACCGGCACCGCCGGTGATTGCTCCACTGAACCCCATGACGCGGACGGTCTCGATGTCGAAGCAGCATATTCTCACGTCGGTGGTCGGCGGGTCGATCCTTGCCTCGGTAGCCATGGTGGCGGCCGGCTGCGCCAAACCCGCCGCGCCCCCCGCGACGGACGCGACGGCGTTCGTCAACGTCAACGTAGTCAACATCGCCGACGGGCGAATCGAGCCGGCGCAGACCGTGGTGGTGGCGGGCGGCCGGATTACCCGGATTGCGACGGACCAGGCACCACCCGGGGCACGGACCATCGACGGGACGGGCCGGTATCTGATCCCCGGGTTGATGGACATGCACACCCACCTGATGAATGAGGACCAACTGGTCCTCTATCTGGCCAACGGCGTCACCACGGTCCGCAACATGTCGGGCGACTCCACGGCGCTGGCCTGGCGCGAGGCCGTCAAAGCCGGAACGATGATGGGGCCCCGGATCGTCACCGCGGGCCCGATCATCGACGGGAAGCCCAGGATCTGGACCTTCGGGATCGAGGTGGACGATCCGGCCGCGATCGACACGATGATCAAACGCCAGAAGGAGGCGGGGTACGACTTCGTGAAGGTCTACTCCCGGCTCACTCCCCAGGTCTTCGACGCGATCATCGCGGCTGGCCGGAAGTACAACATCGAGGTGTCGGGGCACGTGCCGCAGGACGTCCCGCTCGCGCACGCGATCGAGTCGGGAATGCGGACCGGCGAGCACTTCATCGGCGTACTGAAAGCCGTGCTCCGCGACAGCGCCTCGGCCAGCCCCGATCTGTCGGTGCTGGATCCGCGGGCCAAGAAAGTCGTGGTCGCCTGGGGGAAGGACAAGGTGGACGTCGCCACCCTCGTCGACTCGGCCAAGGTCGCGGCGCTGGGCGCGCTCGCGAAGAAGAACGAATTCTGGTTTGATCCGACCCACGACATCATGCGGAACTTCACCAGCCACCCGGTCACCGGCCACCCCGATGCGCTGCGGTTCATGGCGCCGCCGGAGTTGGCCATGATGAAGAACGTCCAGAAGATGTTCGGTCTCACGCCCGAGATGCTGGCGGGGGAGGACGCGTCGTACGCCGAGCGGACCGCCCTGGTCGCGGCGCTCCATCGGGCCGGGGTCAAGATCGTCGCCGGGACCGACAACGCCATCTTGAACGGGTGGGCCCTCAAGGACGAGATCGTGGCGCTGTCGAAGGCCGGCCTGGGCAATGCCGACGCCTTGCGCGCCGCAACTCTGGCCCCGGCCCAGTACCTCCGCAAACAGGGCGAACTGGGCGAGGTGAAGGAAGGGGCGGTGGCCGACCTCGTCCTTCTGAGCGGCAACCCGATCGAGAATCTCGACGCGCTCTATCGGCCGGTGGGCGTGATGGCGGGTGGCGTCTGGCGCACCGCCGCCGACTTCGCCCCGTTGCTGGACGACATCGCGGCCAAAAAAGCGGTGCAGACGACCATGTCCGTGCCGGCCGAGATCAGGAAGTAGCCACCAGCATGGTGCCGCCGGGCATTCATCCTTCCAGGAATCCGACCATGACGTCCACCACGTTCAGTGCGATGCTGTCCTGCCTGCTGATGGCAATGGTCAGTGCCCCGGCCATGGGGCAGCGGGCCCGAGATCCGGGCCTAGGCGCCAGGGTCGACCGCCTGGTCGAGGGCTATCGAATCGGACGCCATGTGCCCGGCATCGCGATCGCGGTGGTCCGGAGCGGCACGGTCATCAAAGCGAAGGGATACGGCTTCGCCAATCTGGAGCTCAAGGCGCCGGTGACCCCCGAGACGGTGTTCGGCCTGGGCTCGATCTCGAAGCAGTTCACCGCCACGGCCATCATGCAGTTGGTCGAAGACGGCAAGGTCAGGCTCGACGATCCGGTCACCCGTTACCTCGACTCGCTGCCCCCGCACTGGGGCCGGATCACGGTCCGTCAGCTGCTGACCCACACCTCGGGGATTCCGGAGGAGCACTGGCTCCCGAACTTCGTCGAGTTCGACCGCTTCGAACACCACCACCTCGACGTGCTCCGGACGATCTTCGCCGATTCGCTTCAGTCGGAACCCGGCGCCGTCTGGGCCTATCGGAACAGCGGCTACCGGTTGCTCGGCATGATCGTCGAGAAGGCGTCGGGCGAGTCGTACTGGGCCTTCATGGAGCGCCGGATCTTCGCCCCCCTCCGAATGACGGCCACCCGGAGCAGCGATCCGAAGTCGCTGATTCCGCACCGGGCCCGGGGCTACGGCAAGGAACGGGGGCGGGTGGTGAACCGAGACGCCGTGACCGAGTCGGCCGCGTTTTCAGAGGGCGCGCTGATGTCGTCGGTCCTCGATCTCGCCCGGTGGGACTCGTCCCTTTACCGCCCCCGGGTGCTCAGCCAGGCGAGTCTCGACCAGATGTGGACGCCGGTCACGCTCACGAACGGGCAGTCGTATCCATATGGATTTGGCTGGATGGTGGCCCCGACCAACGGACTCCGGACCGTGGGGCACGGCGGGAGTCTCCCGGGGTTCCTCACCAACTTCTCCCGGTTCGTCGCCAAGGGGCTCACCGTCGTGGTGTTAGGCAACGCCGAGTGGGCCGATCCCGCGGCGCTGGCCCAGGCGATTGCCGGGATCTATGAACCGGAGCTCGCACCGAAACCGCCGGCGGCCATTGACGACGCCGATCCCGGGTTCAGTGCCGGCATCCGGACCTTGGCCGACGGCCTCGGACGGGGCGAGCTGGACTTGAGTCGGTTGGCACCCGACGCCAGAGACGACTGGTCGGCCGGGGCGGTGAACGAGGCGGCTGGGTTACTTCGTCGGGGCGGCCGGATCCGGCAGTTCGAACTGGTGGAGCGGCTCGATCGCGGTGACCTGGCCCGCCGGCGTTACCGGATGGTCATGGATCGGGGGGCGTTGGTACTGACGGTCCTGGCTCGGGGCACGGACCCGCTGCTCTCGTTGACCCTTGAGGAGGCTCTCGCGAATAGGTAGGCCTGTTTACGTCTTTGTTACAGTTTCCATATTCCATTCAGTAGTATTCATACTACTTTATGTAGCATGTCGATCCCTCCCGCCACCGGCCGACCCGAGTCCGTTCGGCTCCACAATCGCCTCGCGGCGCTCCGGGCGGAACGGGGGATTTCCCGACACGACCTCGCCTCCAGCCTGGCGGTCAACTATCAGACCATTGGCTACCTCGAGCGGGGGGAATACAACCCCTCGCTCGAATTGGCACTGCGGATCGCGGAGGTCTTCGGCCTCCCGATCGAAGCGATTTTTTCCCGGGTTCCGTTTACCCCGTTGTCTCAGCTGGTGTACCCCCACGCGGCCGATGGTCGTTCGGCCCAAGGAGATCGGTCCCCATGACCGTGAGTTTGCGATCCCAGGCCGTCCGGCGCCGGGACGTCATCGTGCTCTTTGCCGGGTACCCCTTGGCGACGTTGATCCTGCACCAACTCCTGCCGGATTCCAGGTGGTACGGCGCGGCGCATGTCGCGTTGGTGGTGGCGCTCATCGGCGGCTGGGGCATCCCTCGGGTGTACCGGGTGGGCCGAGCCCTCGGAGACGATTCGGATTCCAGCCTCGACGAGCGGCAGCTCTCCCTCCGGAACGCGGCCTACCTCGACGCCTTCCGGATCGCCGCCAGCATCGTGTTGCTCGGCATCGTCGGGCTGGCCCTCGGCGCGGATACCGGCTACTGGCCGATTCCGTCGACCTACACCCAGTGGAACGACGTCTTTTGGGCGGCTTTCATCCTGTTGTTCCACCTGCCGGGGGCCATCCTGGCATGGCGGGAACCGGACCCCGAGCCCGAAGCGGAGGCGATCCGTGCCTAACGTTCCCTCGCTGGCCGGCCTCGCGGTCTTGGTGGCGACGTCGGTCGGCTCCGCTCAGGTTCAGCCGGACTTGGCACGAGCCACGTTCGACTCGGCCTGGTCCACGATCGACCGGACCTACTGGGACACGACATTCGTACGCGGCCGGTGGCGCGCGATCCATGACTCGCTCCGCCCGGTGGCGGCCGCGGCCCGTGACGACGAGTCACTCCGCCGGGTGCTGGGCGCGCTGGTGGCGGCACCGGGACAGTCCCATTTCGGGGTGATTCCACGGGAACTGGTACCCGCTCCCGGCGGCGGCGCGACCGCCCGGGGCGGAGCCGGGATCGATCTCCGGCTGGCCGATGGGCGGCTGGTGGTGTGGCGGGTGGATTCCGCGGGCCCGGCGGCGCTGGCCGGGTTCTCCCCGGGCCTCGAGATCGTCGCGATCAACGGGCGCTCCGTCGATTCCCTGCGTCAGTCGATTGCGGCCGTCACGCCCGATGGGTTTGCCGCCGACCGACTGGTGCTCCAAATCGCGGCTGGGCGGCTGGCGGGGCCCGTCGGGGACTCGGTCCGGATCCGAACGGCCGGAGCGCGGGACCGGGTGGTGTATTTGGCCGCGCCATCGGGCCAGGTCACCCAGTTTGGCAACCTCCCGGCGCTGGCCGTGTCCGTCACCAGCGGAGTCCGGGAGGTCCGGGCCGCGGCCGGCGGGACTCGCCGGATTGGGGTCATCGGCTTGACAGCCTGGTTCCCGGCCGTAGCCCGCGATTTCGACCGAGCGATCGATGCCGCGCGGGGGCTCGACGGCATCGTGATCGATCTCCGCGGCAATCCGGGGGGCGTGATCGGCATGTTGGCCGGGGTGGCCGGGCACTTCATCGACACCGCCGCCTCGCTGGGCGCGGTTCGCGGGCGCCAGTTGTCGATGCGGTTTGCCGTCAACCCCCGCCGAGTCACCCTCGACGGAACGCCGACGGTCCCCTTCCGAGGTCCGGTGGCGATCCTGATCGATCCGATGACGGCGAGCACCTCGGAGTTCTTCGCGGCCGGGCTCCAGGCGTTAGGCCGAGCCCGGGTGTTCGGCGACGTCAGTGCCGGACAGGCGTTGCCGTCCCTGATGCTCCGGCTGCCGAATGGCGACGTGTTGATGCACCCGATCGCCGATCACCTCGATGCGGCAGGCCGCCGGGTCGAGGGTGTCGGTGTTCGTCCCGATATGATGGCGCCGCTCGTAGCGGCCGATTTGCGGGCGGGTCGCGATGGCCCGCTCGACGCGGCGTTGGCCTGGCTGGCCGAGACCGCCCAGCAATGAACCTTCCCCTTCCTCATCTCCGGAGATTGGCAATGCGCACCACCGTTGTGCGGGCTGTGGCCCTGGTGTCCCTGTTGGCCCCGTCGGTTGTTTCGGCCCAAACCGCCGAGGCCATCCTGACGCGGTTCGCGAAGACCGTCGACCCGAACGGCAAGGCGGCGTCGCTGCCGGGGTTCAAGAGCACCGGAACCTTCGAAGTCCCGGCCGCCGGCCTGACCGGTCAGCTGATGAGTTGGCAGGGGCAGCCGAATCAGGCCGTAATGACGATCACGATTCCTGGGATCGGCGACATCAAGCGGGGCTTTGACGGCACGGTCGGCTGGTCGCTCGACGCGATGCAGGGCCCCCGGGTCTTGGCCGACAAGGAGCTGGCCGAGATGGCCGAGCAGTCGGACTTTGCTGCCATGTTCCGGTCAGCCGGGATCCGGACCGCCGCCGAGATCGTCGGCCCGGCCACGGTAGGCGGGGAGGCTTGCACCAACGTGAAGATTACCTGGCGGTCCGGCCGGTCCACCACCGAGTGCTATTCGACCACCACGGGACTGGTGGTCGAGTCAAAATCGATGCAGTCCTCTCCCATGGGGGACATGGAGGCGGTGACCCGCTATCTCGAGTGGAAGGACGTCGAGGGGATCAAGATGGCGGTCCGGATGGAGATTACGGCGGCCGGAGCCCAACAGGTCATTCGGCTTACCAGCGTCGAGATCGCGACGGCACCGGCGGGAACATTTGATCTGCCGGCCGAGATCAAGGGCCTCGTCAAGCGGTAGCCCGCCGGGGAGGGCCGGGGGATTGGGGCCGGGTGGGGGAAATCGGGGGGGTCTTCTTGACAGGTTCCTCCCCGTGACGCAACTTTGTTCGGGTATCGAACAAAGATCCCGACCGGCGTCCCTTGCCCCCGCGGAGTGTACCCATGTCCCCGAGAAGCTCCTCTCTGATCTTGGCGGCAGCCGTGGCCGGAGCCGCGCTCGCCCTGAGCGCCTGCAGCCGCGACCTCTCCACCCTCGAGCCCGCCTCGTTCCCGAATGACGCCGGGGTGTTTGGGGATGGGTTCGCCGAGGGGGTCTCTTTTCAGGCGTTTGGCGGGTCCAAACTCGACGCCCTCCAGGTCGACCCGACCGTCCGACGGTCCGGCGCCGCCGCCCGGAAGGTCCTGGTCCCCGGCCCCGGGGACCCGTCCGGGGGGTACGCCGGGGGCGCCTTCGTCGCCAACATCGGCCGGAACCTCGGCGACTACGATGCGCTCACGTTCTGGGCCCGGGCCAGCATTGCGGCCAGCCTCAACGTGGCCGGACTCGGCAACGACAACACGGGTGGCTCGCAGTACACCGCCCAAACCTCCGACCTGGCGTTGACGCCGGCCTGGAAGAAGTACGTGATCCCGATTCCGCTCGGGAGCAAACTCACCCGGGAACGAGGCCTGTTCTTCTTTGCCGAGGGACCCGAGGCCGGGAAGGGCTATGAGATCTGGTTCGACGACATCCAATTCGAACGGGTCGGCACCCGGAACGCCCGACCGGCGATCGGCGCCCAGACCCGAAACGTCGAGGTGGGGCAGACGCTGAAGATCCAGGGCACGACCGTCACCTACACGGTCGACGGCGCCGACCAGACTTTGGCCGTGTCCTCCAACTACTTCACCTTCACCTCGTCAAAGCCGTCGGTCGCGACGGTGGCCGCCGACGGGACGATTACCGTGGTCGGGACCGGCACCACGTCGATCACCGCTACGCTCGGCACCACGGCCGCCGCGGGTGCCGTCACCCTCGTCGCCTCGACCCCCCCGGGAGTGGCAGCGCCCGTGCCGACCCGGGCCGCGGCGGACGTGGTCTCGCTCTTCAGCAATGCCTACCAGAACCGCCCGGTGGACACCTGGTCCGCCTCGTGGGACCAGGCCGACGTGGCCGACGTCAAGATCGCCGGCGATGACGCCAAGAAGTACACCAACCTGGCGTTTGCCGGCGTCGAGTTCCTCTCCACCAAAGTGGACGCCACCGCGATGACCCACCTACATATGGACGTCTGGGTCGGCGACGACGCGGCGTTCCGGGTGAAGTTGGTGGACTTCGGCGGGAACGGCGCCTTCGGCGGCGGGGATGACTCCGAATTCGAAGTGGCGCTGTCCAAGACGACAACCCCGGGCGTCACCGCGGGGGGTTGGAGCAGTCTCGACATCCCATTCACGGCGTTTCCGGGCCTGACAGGACGGGGGCATCTGGCCCAAATGGTCATCTCGGGTTCGAGCCCGACGACCTATGTCGACAACGTCTACTTCTATCGGGTCCCGGTGCCCACGACGCCGACG
>JANMHX010000278.1:0-5409 GCA_031375485.1 Gemmatimonadota bacterium
CTCTGGCGGGAATGGCGGCGATCGAAATCGCCGCCCGACCAGAGCCCGTTCCCTTCGTAGGACCTCTCGCTTACTGCTGGCCCGTCGGGCGAAGGTTCCGGCGAAGCGCCGCCAGGTCGAGCATCGGTACGCCTCCCTCCGTCGGCACCAGCACTACTAGGTTGTTCGACGTCTTCATGTCGTGCAAGACTTCGAGATACTGCTTCATCAAGGCCTCCGGCGTCAGCGTCTGATTCAAGAGCCGCTGCTGCTCCGATTGCAGGCGGGCCACTTCGACCCGGTGGCGCTCGGTTTGAATCTGCTGCTCCTGAGCGATCTTCCCGTTGATGGCGTTGACGACCTGTTCCGGCGGCTGGAGATTCCGCAAGAAGAAGGCGGTGATGGTCGCGATCCGGAACGGTTCCCCGCCGGCGCGGGGCCGGGTCACCAGGGCGCTGTCGACCTCGTTCTTCATGACCTCGGCCACTTTGGTGCGTTGGTTGATGTCGTTGATCGTAAACTGTGACATCCCGTCCCGCACCCCGTTGCGAATCGCGTTGAGCACCACGGCGTGGATCTGCTCCTCGCCGCCGATTTCGATGAAGATCCGGGGTGCCTGGACCGGATCGATCTGCCATCGGACGGCCGCGTCGACCTTCATGCCCATCTGCTCGCTGGAGAGGGCATCCATTTCCTCAGCCTGCGCCGTGGCCCGGGGGAACTGCTCCTCGCGGGTCGAGTAGCGTTCGACTTCGGACCATGGCGGCACGAACCGCACGCCGGGTAAGAGCGGAACCGGGGAGACTTTCCCGAACGCGTGTTGAACCCCGACCGTGCCGGCGTCGATCACCTTGACGCTCGAACTGATCAGCGTAAAGGCACCGATGATCATCAAGACCACGCTGACCAACGTCACGACCAAGCCGGCGGCCTTGCTGCCCCCCGACCCAAGACTCTTGCCGGACGCCCGGACCACGAGGCCGACCACGAGCAGAATGAAACCGAAAATCAAGGTACCCACCGGACAACTCCGCGTTAGAAGGCAGAGTGGAATCTAGCGGTTACCCATACCGGACGCCGGGGAACAACAGGTTGACGGCCACCATGAACATCGGCTGGAAGATCACGTCGAACACCCGCCATGCCGCCAACATGCCGAAGATCGCCAAGCCCGGGTTGGTCCACAGAAACTTTTGGTACCGCGCCGTGAGCGAGGGAGACAGGACGAGCGGGATGGCGGCACTGCCGTCGAGCGGCGGTAACGGAATCAGATTCAGAATTGCGAGCGCCAAATTCATGCAGAAGAACGCCCCGATCATGAAGGCCGCCCCTGCCAGCCACCCGCCGCCGTCGGTGGCGATGATGCGTCCGAACCCCACCGACGTCGGAGCTTGGAAAACCCCGGCCAGGCTGCCGGCTCGAATCGCCAGCCAAGCGATCAGCACCAGCAAGAGATTGGAGCCCGGACCGGCCAGCGCCATCCAGGCCGCCCGCCGGGGGTGCCGCATGGCCCATTGCGGATCGTACGGCGCGCTGGCGAACCCAAAGGGCCACCCGGAGATCGCGACCGACAGCAAAGGGAGGATCACCATGCCGAACGGCTCCCGCTTGATGTGGGGCCGCGGATCCAGAGTGACCTGTCCGCCAAGGTACGCCGTCAGGTCGCCACCCCGCTTGGCCGCCCAGGCGTGGGCGGCTTCGTGGACGGTGGTCGAAAACAGGAAGACGAGGTAGTAGATCAGACCGGTCGAGACGTCAGGCATTCGGGAAAAGTCGTTGGACCCGCCGGAATTCGCTACTCGATCCGGCCCCGGCCGGCCGGCGCCACCGGGGCCGGGGTTCAACCGGCGGGCCGAATTCGGCGGTTTGTGCCGGATTGAGTTGAGGAGTGGTAAGTCTATTCACCCCATCTTGTTACGAGTCCAGGGACCGACCGTCCTCGGTCTGGGGGAATTGACAGACCGGCCCCGTGGCTCCATTCTGTTCCCCCGCTCTTGGCTCCAAGGCACCACGATTGCAGCATCTTGGGCGTTCCCGTTCGGCGGCGGGGAACCGACTTTCAATCGTTAGGACGGCATGGCCACTCTTGTCATCGTGGAGTCACCGACCAAGGCTCGGACCATTCGGGAGTTCCTGCCTCGGGGCTACACGGTCGTTGCGTCGATGGGGCACGTTCGGGATCTCCCGGATCGGGCTGCGGACATTCCGGCCAAGTACAAGGGCGAGGCCTGGAGCCGCCTCGGGGTCAACGTCGACAGCGACTTCGAGCCCCTCTATATCGTGCCCGCCGACAAGCGCCAGGTGGTCAAGGGACTCAAAGAAGCCCTGGCCGATGCGGACGAGCTCATTCTGGCGACGGACGAAGACCGCGAAGGGGAGAGCATTTCGTGGCACCTGACCCAGGTGTTGAAGCCGAAGGTCAAAATCAGCCGCATGGTGTTTCACGAAATCACCAAAGAAGCCATTCTCGAGGCGTTGGCCCATACCCGGAAGGTCGACGACAAGCTGGTGCGCGCCCAGGAAACCAGGCGGATCCTCGACCGGCTCTTCGGATACACCCTCTCGCCCCTGTTGTGGAAGAAGATCGCCTACGGCCTGTCGGCCGGCCGGGTCCAATCCGCCGCGGTTCGCTTGTTGGTCATCCGGGAGCGGGAGCGGCGGGCCTTCGTGCCCGCGGTGTACTGGGACCTCAAGGCCACCCTGGAGCATCAGCGGCAGGCGTTTGACGCCCAGTTGGTCGCGTTAGGCGGCAAGCGGCTGGCCACCGGCAAGGATTTCGATGAGCGGACCGGGCGGCTCGAAGCGGGGAAGGACGTCGTGTTGCTGGCCGGCGCCGCCGCCGAAGCGCTCGTCGAGCGGCTCCGCCAGGAACCGTGGACCGTCGCCACGGCGGAGGAGAAGCCGTTTACGAGGCGCCCGGCACCGCCCTTCATCACCTCCACGCTGCAGCAGGACGCCAATCGGAAACTCCGCCTGAGTGCCCGGGATGCCATGCGGGTGGCCCAGAAGCTCTACGAAGAGGGCTTCATCACCTACATGCGAACCGACTCAGTCCACCTCTCCAAGCAGGCCCTGACCGCGGCCCGCGAGTGTGTCGAGCGGCTCTACGGCGACAAGTATTTGCCGGACAGTCCCCGAAGCTACGCCACCGCCAGTTCGGCCCAGGAAGCCCACGAGGCCATCCGTCCCGCGGGCTCTCACTTTAAAACCCCCGAAGAAACCGGCCTGACTGGCCGCGAGTTCGCGCTCTACGATCTGATCTGGAAGCGGACCGTGGCATCCCAGATGCCGGACGCGAAGCTCACCAGCCTGACGGTCACCTTCGAGGTAGGCGACGCGACGTTCCGGGCCGCCGGCAAGCGGATCGACTTTCCGGGATTTCTGCGGGCCTACGTCGAGGGGTCGGATGACCCGGAGGCGGCCCTCGAGGATCAAGAAGTGGTGCTGCCCGACCTCGCGGTCGGCGACACCCCGCGGTGTCTCGATCTCGCGGCCCTTTCCCACCAGACCCAGCCGCCGGCCCGGTACACCGAAGCCAGCTTGGTCAAGGAACTCGAGGCCGACGGTGTCGGCCGGCCCAGCACCTATGCCTCGATCATCGACACGATCATCGACCGCGGCTACGTCCAGAAACAGGGCCAGGCCTTGGTGCCGACCCTGACGGCGTTCGGGGTCACCGCCTTGCTGGAACATCATTTCCCGACGCTCATCGATGTCAAGTTCACCGCCGGCATGGAGCGAGCCCTCGATGAGATCTCCGAGGGCACCACCGAGTGGCTGCCGTACCTCAAGGAGTTCTACCTCGGCAAGAACGGCCTTCGAAGCCAGGTCGAATCCCGGGAAAAGAAGATCGACCCCGCGGCGGCCCGCACCGTGGAGCTCGGCGGCCTCGACGGCGCCAGTATCCGGCTCGGTCGGTTCGGCCCGTATGTCGAGGTGGTCACCGAAGACGGCGAGGTCCTCAAGGCCTCGGTGCCCAAAGACGCGGCGCCCGCCGATCTCTCCCGCGAGCGGATCGACGAAGTGCTCCGACAAAAGGCGGCGGGGCCCGAGATCATCGGGACCCATCCCGACACCGCCGAGCCGATCCTGATGCTCAACGGCATGTACGGGCCCTATGTGCAGCTCGGCGTCGTCAGCGACGACAATCCGAAACCGAAGCGATCATCGCTCCCCAAGGGCGTCACGCCGGAGATGGTCACGCTCGAGATGGCCGTCGGCCTCCTGGCGCTGCCACGGGTGCTCGGGGTTCATCCCGAGAGCGGCGCCAAGATCATGGCGGGCCAAGGCCGGTTCGGGCCCTACATCGTCCACGACCAGGGCAAGGACGGCAAAGAGTACCGTTCCTTGAAGGGCGAGGACCACGTGCTCACGGTCAACCTCGAACGGGCGCTCGCGCTGTTGGCCCAGCCGAAATTGGGCCGGGGCCGCCGGGGGGCCACCCCCCTCCGCGACATCGGCGCTCACCCCGGCGATGGGCAGCCGATTGCCTTGTTCGAGGGGAAGTACGGGCCGTACGTGAAGCATGGCGACGTCAGTGCCTCGATTCCGAAGGGCCAGGATCCCGCCACCGTCACGTTGGCGGAAGCGGTCGATTTGATCGCCGCGCGGGGCGGCGCCACCGCCACGGCCAAGCCGAAGGCCCGCGCGAAGACCAAAGCCAAGGCGAAGGCCAAGGCCGAAACCAAAGCTGCGGCTCCGGCCAAGGCAGCCCCAAAGGCCACAGCCGCACCGAGCAAGACGGCGCCAACGGGCAAGGGGCCCGCGGCGAAGTCCGCCGCGAGCCCCCGATCCCGAAAAGGTCCCGATCTCTTGACCGCCAAGGTCAAGCGGGCCACCAAGAAGAAACGGCCCAAGCGCTAGGGCACGGGGCGTTCTTTCGGCTTCAGCTTGATGGCCCAGAGCCCGCTGTTGAAGTCGGTGAAGAATACGTGCCCCTTGTACGGCATGGCGTTCATCGTGTACGGGGCGTTGGCGGTGAAGCCTTGGGGATCGTACGGCTTCACCACGGCGATTTCGCGGCCCTGTTCCTGCAAATTGCCCATCAGTTCGCCCGCCACATCCACGACCCGCATCCCGCCGTCGTAGTAGGCCTGATAAAGGATGTCGTCCTCGACGATGATGTCGTGGGACCCGAACTCGGGATTCTCATACCGAGCCACATTCTTGGGATTCTCCGGGTCGGTGAAGTCGATGATGTGGGTGTAGCCCGCCGCCACCTGCGGCACCCCCCCGCGCTGGGTAATGCTGCTGGCCGGAGCACCCTGCCACGCCCGGCCCCGGCGGTTCATGACTTCGTCGCCAAGGAAGAGATAGGTCTTCCCGGTCTTGGCCGAAAAATACGGGTAGACCTCGTGGGTGTTGCCGCTCTTCGTCGCGTAGGTGGTCACCAACTTCGGCTTTTCGGGCGTGCCGCCCCACTTCCCGTTG
>JANMHX010000287.1:0-75192 GCA_031375485.1 Gemmatimonadota bacterium
GTCGCTGAGCGTGCCGGTCCGGCCGCCCTGGGGCAATCCCGCCGCGAAGGCCTCGAACTCCGGGTGCCGGCGCATGAAGGCGAGTAGTCGGGCAAAGGCCAGCGGCGAGATCGCATTCTTGGCTGAGAGTCCCGATCCGTCGTGGATCATGAACTGGGTCGAATCGAGGCCGACCTCGTCGATCAGGAACCGGCGCTCGACGGCGATGCCCTCCCGCCAGGATCCGCCCAGTCCGAATTGGCGGCCCAGCTGCTTGTTCAACATCTCCGCGATCCAGTTCTGGCTGACGTTGAGGATCGGGAAGACCCAATCGGCCAGGGGCCGGGATTCGATCTCGGCGAGCGGGGGCGCGACTCGGTGCGCCGCGGTGGCGCTGGGGTCGGTGGTGCTCCGGACGCCGCCGAGAACGACAATGCCGGAGTCGTTGAGCACGGCGGCGAGTGCCAGAGCGGCGAACCGATTGGGGTCCGCGACGGCGAGTTCGTCCCGCTCGGGCGGATCGCCCTGCCGGAGGGTGCCGGTCGCCACCGCCACGTCCTGGCCGTCGGGGCGCCGCCAAAGGATCCGGGTGCCGCCGGTATCGGTGGTGACGACCTGATTGTCGATGGTGAGTCCGCCCAAATCGGGCACGACTCGGACCGCTGCCGGGTGGCCGTCAGTGGTCGGTTCGAGGGTCACCGTCACCAGGTTCTCGTTGAAGCCGAGTCCGGAAACCGGCGCGCCATAGCCCCAGACGATGTCGTCGTTTTCCCAGGTCGGGTGGACCATGACGGGCTCGAAGGCGCTGCCATCGCCGACGACGGCCCCGGCGATCCGAGTGATCCCTCGGGCTTTGAGTGCGGCCGCCACGGGCCGGAGCCGGGCCAACGGATCGGTGGCGCAGGCGTTCGGGGCCGTGGTGTCGTTCGCGAAACACCGGGCGCTCCAGGTCGGGTCGCCTTGTCCGTACAGGATCAGATCGCCGGCCAAGGTGCCGCCAACGACGGGACCGCCGGCATACACCGGGGTTCGAACGGTCCAGGCGCGGCCGAGCATGGCGAGGGCGGTGGCCGTCACGACCAGCTTGGTGTTGCTGGCCGGCATGAACAGGCGGTCGGCATTGCGCCCGAAGACCAGGCGGCCGGCCGGATCGAGCACCGCGATGCCCCAGTGGTGGCGGTCGAGCGGGGCGTGGTCGAGGGCCATCGTTAGGCGGGTTCTGGCGCTTTGCCCCGCGGCGGAATCGGTTGCCCACCCGACCAGGGCCAGGAGTGACCAAGCGGCTTCGCGTAGTGTCATGGAGCTGGTCACCTCGTCGGATCGGCCGATCACGGGTCCTTGACGAACGGCAAAAACGGCTGCCAGGACCGACCTGGCCGAGTGATGGTGGCGTAACGTCAACAGGCTACTACATTTAGGCTGTGGGGTCAACTCGACGAATAGGGGTGGTTACGGCCTGCTCGACTCAGTACGTGTTTCGGAATTGGGCAGTGACGCTCGCGGGCCTTCGTCGAGCCGTTTGGATCCTGCCCGGGATCCTCGCCGTCCTGGGCGTTGGGTCAGCGGCGGCCCAGGAGTCCGGCCTTCTGATCCGCCGGCTGACGTTCGAGGGGAATCGATCGATCACGACGGTGTCGCTTGAGGCGGCGATCTCCACCACGAAGTCAAGTTGGTTCGTCCGATCAGGAGCGGTTCGGTGGCTTGGTCTCGGGGAGAGACGCTATCTCAACGAGCGGGAGTTCCGGACCGACGCGGCCCGAATCAGGCTGTTCTACCAACTGAGCGGATTTTTGGATGCTCGGGTCGATACGACGGTCGTCCGGACGGCGCAAGAGGCGTACATCACCTTTCGGATTACCGAGGGAGAACCGGTTCGGGTCCGGAGTCTCACCGTGGCAGGCGTGGACTCGCTGCCGGACCGGCGGCGGCTGGTCGAGGACTTGCCGCTTCAGGTCGGGGCCCCCTACAACCGGTACTTGGTCGTGGCCACGGCGGATACGATTCAGAACCGACTCTGGAATCGCGGGTATCCCACGGCGTCGGTCCTGGTCGGGAAGCGGGCCGTCGACCGAGCGGCGCGAACGGCCGATCTGGAACTGTTTGCGGATCCAGGCATGCCGGCGACGATCGGTTCGATTCGAATCCAAGGGACGAAAGCGGTGGACTCGTCATTCGTCCGGTCGCTGCTGGCGACCCGGACGGGGCGCCCGTTTCGCTATATCGATCTCTACCGAAGCCAGATCAACCTGTATCAGTCGGGGCTGTTCCGCTATGCGACCGTGGGCAATGACACGACGCTCTTCACGCTCGGCGATCCGACCGTGCCGCTGACGGTGCAGGTCCAAGAGGGCCTCCTGCACCGGGCCCGTTCGGGGTTGGGCGTCGGAAGCAACGATTGCGTCCGGGCCAATGCCGGGTGGACGGCGCGGAATGTGGGTGGCCGGGGCCGCCAGATCGACATCGCGGGCGAGGTGTCGAAGATCGGGGTGACGGCCGCCCCGTTTCGTTCGACGATTTGCAGCGGGCTCGAGAACGATACCCTCGGATCGCGGAAACTGAACTACGGACTGTCGGTCTCGTTGCGGCGGCCGGTCTTTCTCTCGCCTTCGAATGCCCTGACGGGGACCCTGTTTGCCGAGCGGCGGTCGGAAACCCGGGTGTATCGCCGGGAAGAGATCGGCACCAGCGTGACCTTTTCGCGGGACGCCGGTCTCGGGTTTCCGGTCTCGCTGACCTACCGGCTCGGCTACGGCGCGACGCAGGCCGGGGCGGTCAGCTTTTGCGCGTTCTTCCTTGCCTGCCGGTCGGATGACGTGAAGCAGCTCCAGGACCGGCGGTTCGCGGCCACGCTGACCGGCGCGGCCAGCCGCCAACGGGTCAATAACCTGCTCGATCCGACCCGTGGGTCTGTGCTCAGCTTCGAAGCGACCTTCAGCTCGCCGCTGATCGGGTCAACCCGTTTCTCCGAGTTTACCCGGTTGGTGGCTGAGGCGTCCTGGTACCGGCCGTTAGGCAATGCCGTGGTGCTGGCCGCCCGGGTCAAGGGCGGGCTGATCTTCTCGCCCCGGCTTCGCTTGGCCGCGGGCGCGGCCAACTTCGTCCCGCCGGAACAGCGATTCTATGCTGGAGGCGCCAACGACGTCCGGGGCTACGACCGCAACGAGCTCGGACCGGTGGTCTACGTCACCCCGGTCGGCAACGTCGGGCCGGGCGGTACCGTTACCTCGGCGGACTCCGTCCAGGTGGCGCCGATCGGGGGCAACACCTTGGTGCTCGGGAATCTCGAGCTTCGGCTGCCCTCGCCGTTCCTGAACGGGCGGCTTCGGTGGGTTGCCTTTGTTGACGCCGGGGGTGTCT
The DNA here is from genome assembly GCA_031375485.1 of Gemmatimonadota bacterium. Classification (GTDB taxonomy): domain Bacteria; phylum Gemmatimonadota; class Gemmatimonadetes; order Gemmatimonadales; family GWC2-71-9; genus SHZU01. The sequence goes on from JANMHX010000287.1 coordinate 3,337, forward strand.
GGGAGCGGGGGAGTTCCCTGGGGGCCGGCGTGCGGGTCACGCCGGGTGCCGGCGTTCGCCTCGGAACCCCGCTCGGGCCGATGCGACTCGACGTGGCCTACAACGGAACGGCCCTCCCCGAGGGCGCGTTGTATTCCGTCCAGGATGAGGTGCTCACTCTGGTGCGAAGCGACTATCGCAAGGCCGTGAGCCGCCGGCTCAACTTCCAGGTGTCGGTTGGGCAGGCGTTCTAGATGAGACGCGTCGTGGCGCGTGCCGCCTATGTGGTGCTCCTGGCGCTGGTGGCGGCCGCGTTCGGTACGGTGACGGCCATGGTGCGGACGCGGCCGGGCCGGGCCCTGTTGGCCCGGCTCCTGTCGGAGGAGTCCAACCGCCTGGTCCGAGGGTCGATCACCATCGGGAAAATCAGCGGCGACTTCGTCTCGACGCTCGCGCTCGAGTCGGTGGTGATTCGCGACACGGCGGGGGCGCTCCTGGCGGACGTCGGCCGACTCGACCTCCGGTTTCGGCTCTCCAACCTGTTGAGCCGGCGATTTCTGTTTGACGCCGTCCGGGCCGTTGACCCGAAGTTCGAGGTGACCAAGCATCGCGCCGGCCGGATGAACTACCAAGAGATTTTGAAGCTTGATGAAGGCCCGCCCCGGTCCGGCCCCGGTACGTTGCTGCAACTCGACAATTTGGAGATCGTGAACGGGCAGGTGACGATCCGGATCCCGTGGAATCCGGATGGGCGGCTGACGACGGATACCCAGCGCGACTCGGCGCTCGCCGCGGAGCGGGCCCGGCCGGGGCGGAGGGTCGAGGCGAGCCCCCTGCCAGCGGACGGCTTGATGGTGGTCCGGGTGGTGAGTCAGCTCCACGGCCGGTTTCCCTCGATGCGGATTTCCTCTCCGGACCATCGCCCGTTTACCACCACCATCGACTCGTTGGCGGCGGCGGTCAGTGATCCGGGCCTCACGATTCGTGACCTGAAGGGGGAGGTCACTCAGGGGGGCGACAGCCTGCTGTTCCGGTTGAGCCGGGCGGCGTTGCCCGCGACCGTCGTCAGCGGGGCCGGACGGCTGCAATGGCCCCAAGATACGGTTCTCTACCAATTCGCGTTGTCCGCCACAGCCGTCGACTTGGTGGATCTTCGCTGGGTTTCGCCGAACTTTCCGGCCCTGGCGGGTGTGGGGCTGGTCGCGGCCAACTCGCTGGCCGGGAGCCGGACCGAGTACGATATCACCGGGCTTGACCTTCGGGGCGGCGGGAGTCGGGTGCGCGGCAACATGGTGGCCATCCTCGACGTCTATCGGGGGCTCGGGTTCCGGGGACTCTCGCTCGAGTTGGAGACGCTCGACCTGGAAACCGTCCGGCCCTACCTCGACACTCTGCCGTTCGCCGGGCGGATCAGCGGTCCGCTCAGGGCCGCCGGATTCTTCGACCGGATGACGGTTCAGGCGGACTGGCAGTTCGCCGACGCCCGCGTCGAGGGGGGCGCCACGAACCGGGTCGCGTTCGCGGGGGATCTGAGCTTCGGCGGAGCGGAGGGGATGTTCTTTCACGAGACCGTGCTTCGCCGGTCGGACTTCGACCTCCGCACGGTCCGGATGGTGACGCCCGCCGTCCGGCTCGATGGCCGTTTGTTGCTCGACGGAACGCTCGCGGGGCCGTGGCGGAATGTGGTGTTCGACGGCCGGGTGGAGCACCAGGACGGTGACCGCCCGATGAGCGCCCTGACCGGGCGGACCCGGCTCGACACCCGCGGTGCCCTCCTTGGCGTCGACGCCGTCCTCGCGGTCGACACGTTGTCGTTCGACGGGATTCGCCGGAGCTTTCCAACCACGCCGATGCACGGGTTGGTCCGCGGGTCGGTTCGCCTGGCGGGATTCATGGACTCCCTGGCGATCGAGGCCGATCTGGCCGGTGCGATCGGTCGCTACCAGGTCACCGGCGAGGCAAGTCTCCTCCCGCCGCGGTGGGAAGCCCGGGGTCTCCGGATCGATTTCACCGATGCCGACGTTGCGACGTTAGGCGGCCGGGGGCCGCCGACCCGGCTCACCGGCCGGCTCGACCTCTCGGGGCGGATCGACAGTCTGGTCGCGCCGGAGGCGGATCTGGCCTTGCGGCTTCAGGGGGGGCGGATTGCGGATCTGGCCGTCGACTCGGGATTCGCCCGGCTTTCGATCCACGACAGCCTGCTGACCGTCGACACCGCGGCCGTGTACTGGCTGGGCGGGGGTTTCTTCAGCCGGGGCACCCTGGGCTGGTTCGAACCCCATCAGGGGACCCTGTCGGTGGAGTCGGTCGCGTTGAGTTTGGCGCCCTTTGATTCGCTGTTGGCCTCCGTGGCCAGCCTGGCCAGGGGCCAGGTCAGCGAGGAGGACCTGCTGAGCGGCCGGGGGCGGTTCGCGGCCACCGTGACCGGATCACTGGATCGGTTCGTGGTGGACGGGTCGGCGCGGGTCGACTCGGTGGCATGGTTCGACTCCCGGCTCCGGCTCGGGAGCGGTACCCTCACGGCGCATGGCGGCCGGCTCGATTCGCTCCGCTTTCGGACCGCGTTCACGATCGACACGGTGGTCCGGGGCCGGTTGGTGTTCGGCGACCTCGGGGTCCAGGCCGATGGTTCGCCGGCGGACTTTCGATGGACGGTCGGCGGCGGCGGCCGGGGCGGGAGTCGCCTGACGGCTTCGGGACAATGGTCCGATGCGGTGCAGGGACCCCGGGTCTTTACGGTCGACTCGCTGGCCGTTGCGGTCGGGGGGCGCCGGTGGGTCCTCGAACGCCCGACGGCGGTCATCCTCGATTCGGCGGCCATCACCGATAGCGTGGTGCTGGCGACCGATGATGGATCGGGATTGATCCAGCTGTCGGGGACCCTGCCGGGCCGGGATCCCGGCCGGGCCGAGATCCGGGCGTTGGGTGTTGCGTTAGGCGACCTCTATGCACTGGCCCAACGTGACACGACCGGCCTCCACGGGTGGGTAGCGATCGATGCCAGGATTTCGGGCACCCAGAAGGCCCCGACATTCCGCGGGTCGGCGACGGTGACCGGACCGGTGGCCGGCGACGTGGCCGCCCCCCTGGTACGGACCGTGTTCAACTACGAAGACCGGGTACTTCAAGCCAACCTCTCGTTCTGGCGGACCGGTCGGCCCATTCTCGACGTCGATGCGGTGCTGCCGCTCGACTTGGCCCTCGCCTCGGTGTCCCGGCGCCAGTTGCCAGGGCCGATCGTGATCCGCGCCCGGGCCGACAGTGTCGATCTCGGCGTGGTCGAAGCCTTGACCCCGAATCTCCGGAAGGTGCTCGGGACGTTGGCGGTCGACGCGACCGTGGGCGGGACCTGGGATGCCCCTCGGCTCGGGGGTTATGTCCAGGTCCGCGACGCCGCCGCGTACGTGCCCGGGCTCCGGGTCACGTACGGACCCATTAACGGCCGAATGCGGATGTCGGGCGACTCGCTGATCGGCGACTCGATCGTGGTCCGGAGCCGCATCGGATCGGCCACCATCGGCGGGGGTATCCGGCTCGAACGCTTGACCCATCCGGTGCTCGGTCTGACGCTGTCCGCCGCTGATTTCGACCTGATCGATGTGCCCGATTACCTCACCCTCCGGGCCACGGGCGATGTGGCCCTCGCCGGCCCGATCGAACGGCCGGTCATGACGGGGAGCGTCCGGGCGACGTCGACGGTGCTCTATTTTTCCGATCTCATTACCAAGGACATCGTCAACCTGGAGGACCCGGCCAACGCCGATCTGGTCGACACGACCGCCCTTCGCGCCCAGAATATCCGGGCTCAGTTTCAAAGCCGGTTTCTCGATTCCCTGGCGATCCGGGACCTTCGGTTCCGGATCGGCCAGGACGTCTGGCTCCGGTCGAATGAGGCCAACATCCAACTCGAAGGCCAACTCACGGTCAACAAGGAGCGGCGTCAAAGCCGCCGGAGCGAATACCGGGTGAGTGGTCAGTTGACGACCCCGCGCGGGGCATACACGCTCAAACTCGGACCGGTGTTTCGAACCTTCGCGGTTGACCGGGGGACGGTCCAGTACTTCAATACTTCGGACTTGAACGCCCAACTGGATGTGTCGGCGCAGTACGTCGTGCGGACCGGGGCGGGAGGGCAAAACGACTATCCGGTCATTGCCCGGATTACCGGCACGTTGCTGGTGCCCAGGCTCAGCCTGGCGAGCGAACCCGGCCGGCCGCCGATGTCGGAGCGAGACCTCCTGTCGCTGCTGGTGACGGGAAGCAACTCGAGCGGTTTCCTGGCCCGGAGCGGGGAGGTGTTCAACCCCCAGTTGCTCGCCTCATTGGCCTCGTCGGCGTTTCTCTCGGAGATCGAGCGGGCGTTGATTTCGTCGCCGAACGCCGCCTTTGACCTGATCGAAATCCGTCCGGGCGTGGCCCAGGGCAACACGCTCTTCTCAAACGGCGGGAGCGTGACCCAGCTCTCGTTAGGCCGGCAGCTGGGGCGTCGGTTGTTTGCCACGCTCAACTTGGGCGGCTGCCTCCAGCGGTTCGAGTTCGCCCGTCAGTATTTTGGGGCGACCCTCGAGTATCACCTCCACCCCACACTCAAATTCCAGATCGCGGCGGAGCCGGTGCAATCATGCTTGGCTCAATCGGCGACGCCGCTGACCCGGTCCAACCGGTACCAGTTCGGTGCGGACCTCAAATGGGACCGGGACTACTAGCATGGCACGCGTCGTCTTGATTTCCAATCCGGTCGCTTCGCGGACCACGGTCGAACTGGCCGACACCGTCCGGCGGACCTTCCGCGCGGGGGGCTGGGGTGTCGACTGGCTCGTGACGTCCGTCCCGATCGACGCCCGGCGGTTCGCCACCGCGGCGGTCCAGTCCGGCGCGGACGTCGTCGCGGTGCTCGGCGGCGACGGGACCACCATGCAAGCGGCCGCGGGCTTGGTGGGAACCGGGGTGCCGTTAGGCCTGGTGCCTGGGGGCACCGGCAACGTACTCGCCGGCAACCTTCGGGTTCCGGCCGGCCCAATCCAGGCCACCGAGCTGATTCTCCGGGGTCGGAGCCGGCTCATCGATCTCGGCCGGATCGACCGCCCCGACGGGCTTCACTACTTCGGGGTGGCCTGCGGGGCGGGGGCCGATGCTCGGATCATGGGCGGTACCCCGCCGGACATCAAACGGACGCTCGGCATCGGCGGCTACTTCAACACCGTCATGGAGCACCTCCCCGCGATTCGGTCGGTGCCGTTTCGGATCACGATCGACGGCGAAACGACCGAAAGCCGGGCGGCGGTGGTGCTGGTGCTCAACTGCGGTGAAATTATTCCCCCGTTCATCCGCGTCAGCCGGACGGCCGCGCCGGATGATGGTTGGTTCGACGTGCTCGCCTTCGAGATGGATTCGCCCTGGCAAGGAGTTCGCGGGTTGCTCCGGGTGCTCGCCAACGTGGCGCTCGACACTGGCGAGACCGGATTCTTGAGCTACGGCCGGGGCCGTGAAGTGACGATCGAGGCCGAATCGGCCGAGCCGGTGCAGTTCGATGGCGACCTTGCCGGCGTGACGCCGGTGACCGCCATCATGCAGGCCAATGCAATTCGCGTGATGGCACCCGAATCATGACTCCGTTCCGGATTCCCACCCAGGTGAGACGATGACCGACTCGATTTTGCTGGTTCACGACGATCCCTCCGTTCTTCGCGCGATCGGTGCCCGGTTCGAAGAAACCGGCCATGAGGTGATTCGCGAGTTGTCGATCGAAGCCGGTGTGGCCACCCTGGGGCGACTGACCCCCGACGCCGTGCTGCTGTCGATGAGTCTTGGAGCGGTTCCCGGCGCCATCGGATCGCTCGGGGCCGACGAAGCGCCGGTCGTCGTGTTCGGCGACCATCCCGATCCGGCGGCGGCCGCCCAGTTGATCGAGGCGGGGGCGCACCAGGTGGTCGACACCTCCGCCAATCCCGGCGTGCTGCTCAAGGTGGCGTCGGTCGTGGCCCGGACCACCCGAAACCGGCGGGTGATCCGAACGATGATGGAACGATCCGCTCCCGCCCACGGCCTCGACTCGCTCGGTACCTCGGCGGGGATGAAACAACTGGCCCATCAGATTTCCCTCTTGGCCCAGAGTGACCGGACCACCTTGATGCTCACCGGCGAGTCCGGGGTCGGGAAAGCGTGGGCCGCCCGCCTGATCCACGACTTGGGCTCCCGGGCCGGCAAGCCGTTCCTCGAAGTCCGCTGCAGCGGGGCCAACCCGGCCTATCTCGAGTCCCTGTTGTTCGGGCATGAGCGGGGCGCCTTCGTGGAGGCGACCGGGCGCCGTCGCGGTCTGCTCGAGATTGCCGATGGCGGCACCCTGCTGCTCCGCGAGATCGGCGACCTGCCCGCGGAAATCCAGCCGAAGCTCCTCCGGGTTCTCGAAACCAAGACGTTCCGGCGCCTGGGCGGCAACGACGACATCAATGTCGATACCCGGTTGATCGTGACGACGCGCCGGAATCTGTCGGCGGATGTCGAGGCCCACCGATTCCGGGAGGATTTGTTCTACCGCTTGAGTGTGATGCCGCTGGCGCTGCCGGCCGTCCGGGACCGGAGCCAGGAAGACCGCCTCGGTCTGGTCACGCTCGTGCATGAGGATCTCCAGACGCTGATGCCCGACGGGCCCCAGGCACTCGCGGTCGACGCACACGAACGCTGTCTGGCCTACTCCTGGCCCGGCAACCTCCGCGAAATGCAGAACGTGCTCGAGCGGGCCATGTTGGTGGCCAAGGGGCAGGTGACCATCAATGTCGAACACCTGCCGGGCGAGTTCCGCGCCCGCACCGGCATCGGCGACCGCCGTCACACGCCGATGACGCTCGAATCCCTCGAGCACCAGCATATTGACCGGACCCTGCGGTATCACGGCGCCAATCGGACCCGCGCCGCCAAGGAGTTGGGGATTTCCCGGGCCACGTTGATCAACAAGATCAAGCTCTACAACATCGTCGACTGAGGAGGGCGCATGCCGGGAGAGAAGAAGACCCCGACCGATTCGATGACCTGCCGCGCCTGCGGCCGGGAAGAGCGGGCGTCGGAGGGATATCCCTGCGACGGCTGCGGCACGTTCATCTGCTTGATCTGCATGTTCCGGGGCGTCGTCCGCTGCACCGCGTGCCAACAGGCCGACGGCCAGGCCCCCGCGGAGCCGGCGTGACCCGCCGCCTCGTATTGTTCGATATTGACGGCACCCTGCTCCTGTCGGGCGGCGCCGGCCGCCGCGCGATTCTGGCGGCGATCGCCGACGACGCCGGGATCGGGCCGGAACAGGTGGACCAGGTCCGGTTCGACGGCAAGACCGACCCCCAAATCGTCACCGAGCTGTTCGAGGCCGCCGGACAGCCGGAGCGGCCGGATCCCGCCCGGATCGGGCGGGTGCTCGACCGGTATCTCGGCTATCTCGAGCAGGACTTGGCCGAGTCCGCCGGCCGGGCCACCGTCATGCCGGGGGTCGGTCCCTTGCTCGAATCGTTAGGCGATGACGATCGGATCGTCGTCGGGCTCCTGACCGGCAATGTGACCCGGGGCGCGATGCTCAAGCTCAAGGCGGTCAACATCCGGCCCGAGCAATTCCAAGTCGGGGCCTACGGCTCCGATCACCATCTCCGGGCTGAACTCCCGGCCATCGCGGTCGACCGGGCCCGGGTCGTGTTCGGCCGGCGTCCCCTGGGCGAGGAGATCATCATCATCGGCGATACGCCGGCCGACGTGACCTGCGGGCGCGGCGTTGGCGCCCGGTCGATCGGAGTGGCCACCGGGAGTTTCTCAACCGAGCATCTCGCCCTGGCTGGGGCCGACCACGTCTTCGTCGACCTTGCCGATACCACGGCCGTCCACACCGCCATTCTCGGGACCCGCTGAATGGTGGAGCGGGAGCTGAAAGCCGTGGTCGCCGACCCCGACGGGGTCAAGGCCAGGCTTGCCGCCGCCGGTGCGGAGGTCCTGTTTCAAGGCCAGATGGCCGACCGCCGGTTCGACCGGGCCGGTGAATTGGCCGGTCGGGACGAGGTGCTCCGGGTTCGCGAGTATCGGGGCATCGACGGGTCGGTCAGTGTTCAGGTGGCGTGGAAAGGACCGACCACGCTCGAGGCCGGCTACAAAATCCGCGACGAGCACGAGTTCGAGGTCGTCGGTGCGGAGGGTCTGGCCAGTGTGATCGCGGCGCTCGGATATCGGCCGGTTCATGCGATCGACCGGTATGTCGAATGCTACCGGGTGGCCGAGGTCGTGGTCCGGCTCGAATGGTATCCGCGGATGGATGTGCTGGTGGAAGTCGAAGGCGCCGCCGGGGCCATCGAGCAGGCTGTGGCGGTGATCGGGGAGGATCGGGCGGCGTATGGCGCCGATGCGTTGGCTGCGTTCGTCGGCCGCTATGAAACCCGGACCGGCCGGCGCGCAGCGGTGTCGCTCGCGGAGTTGGGCTCGGAGCGGCCGAGTTGGGAGGCCCTCCCGTGATCGGCGAGATTCCCGAGATCGGTCCTTATCTTGGCCGGCTCGCCGACGCGGCCCGGCGCTTCCCCGAACCCGGCGTCGGCCTCGACGCCGTTCGGCTGCAGTTGGTGACCGATCTCTTCGAACGAACCCAATCGGCTCGGGAGTTCCTGTTGACCGGTGATGAAGGGGGAGGGCGCGCCGCGCTCGACCGGGGCGCCTGGCTCGACCTCTGGCGGCGCGCCGCCCGCCAGGCCGCTTCGAACACCAGCGACCACATCGCCGCGCGGATGACGGCGGCGGGGAAACGATCCGGCTATCCGGCCCGGCGTTTGGCGCCGTTGCTCCCGACGGAGGAAGCCCGCGGAATCCTGGTCGCCAAGGTCGAGGCCGCGGGGATTCCACTCGAAAGCCGGCTGGCTCGCGGGTTTCCCGCCGGCTCCAACTGGTGGGACGCGGTCCGTCAGGCCGCCGTGGCGCTGGAGGATTCCTGGGAGGATCTCGAATTGGTGATCCAGGCTGAACTGGCCGCCGCCGACCCGGTGGTCGCGCGAGTCGGACAATGGAAGCCCTCATCGGCACTGGGGCTCGTTGCGCTCGCGGTCGGCCTGGTGGTCTCCGGATGGGTTGCTCTGGCGCTCGGGGGGTATCTGCCCCGACCCCAGTGGCTTGACCCCGTCAACGATTGGTTCTGGAGCCTCCCATGGCCGTGATCGGGCTCGGCGTCGACGTCGTGGACATCGCCCGCGCCGAGGCGATGTTGGCCGCCCACCGGAAGCGGGTGATCGAGCGATTGCTCACCCCCGATGAGGTTGCCTATGTCACCAGCATGCCGCACCCGCCGCGCCATCTGGCGGTCCGGTTGGCCGCCAAAGAGGCGGTGTATAAGGCGTTGCAATCGCTGCCGAACTCGCGGGCAATCGGCTGGCGGGAGATCGAGGTCGTTCGAGGCGAGTATGGGCGCCCCACGATCCGGTTGCACGGCCTGGCGGCCCGAGTGGCGGGTGAGCGGGCGGGCGCGAAGATCCACGTGTCGCTGACCCACTCCGATCTTTCGGCTGTGGCGACGGCGATTCTCGAAGACTGAACTCCTTCCAATTCTGAGCCTCGCGCTCTAGCTTACTGGCGATGCCTCGGAATTACTTGAGACTCATTCTCATTCTAGCGGCCGTGACCGGGGTAGTGAGACCCGCTCCGGCCGCTTCGCAGGCCCCCCGACCGGATTCCGCCCAGGTTCTTCGCCGGGTCGCGACGACCGCCCGGCTCGCCGCGGAGGAGTATGGACTCGGCGTCCGCGGTGGCGTGATCGTGCTAGCGCCTGAAGTCGACGAAGCCAAGTTGTTCTTGGAGGAGGCTCGCAAGGCCGCCGGTTTGCTCCCCTCCGGCCACTCGGCTCCGACCGTCGAGGCTTTGGCGCGGATCATTGCGCAGGTTGAGCGGACCGGATCGCCGGACTCGGTCCTCCGGGACGTCGAGTCCCTGATCCAGGGGCTCGCTCGGGCGATGCAGGTGACGATTGACGAAGTGCCGGCCGTGGCGCCGTCCCTGGCCCGCGGCGAGGCGATCTACCGGCGCCAGTGCGCCGCGTGCCACGGTTTGACCGGCGGCGCCGACGGCCCTTCGGCACTCGGCCTGAGCCCGCCCCCCAGTCGGCTGGCCGATTCAGTGTTTTTCCACGAAGCCAGTCCGCTCGATTTCTACCGCCGAATCACCATCGGCGTGGCCGGTACGGCCATGGCCGGGTTCGAGTCCTCGTTGTCGGTGGCGGACCGTTGGGCCGTGGCCCTGTATGCGAGCACCCTTCGGTTGCCGCCGGCTCGCGGGGCGGTGCCGGCGCCGTTGGCCGACTTCTCGAAGACGGCGGTCCTCGGTGACGCGGCCCTCCTCGACTCACTCGGGAGCACCTCGTTGGCCCGGGTCGCGGCCATTCGAGCCGTAGCGGACGGCTCCGCGGTCCGCGACGTCGGGCCGGTGTTCGCGACCGTCCGGGCCCGGATCGACTCGGTGTTCGAACTGGCGACCGGAGGGCAGCCGGAGGCGGCCCGGAGCGCCGCGATCGGCGCCTACATGGCCTTCGAGGCCCTCGAGCGCGAACTCCGAATTAAAGATCCCGACCTAGTGGTCCGCGCGGAGCGGGCGTTTGCCGCGCTTCGCGAGCCGGCCGATCGAGCCAAGCGGGCCGCCGTGCGGGAGGAGCTGATTCGGGTTCTCGACCGGTCGGAGCGGACCCTCGGGACCTCGTTGACTCCGATTTCGCTCTTCATCCAGTCGTTCCTCATTCTGATCCGGGAGGGCCTCGAGGCCATCTTGGTCATTGGCGCCTTGATTGCCTTCTTGGGGAAAGTGGGCGCCAGCGACCGGCGCCGGGATATCCACGTCGGCGTGGCGGCGGCCTTGGCGCTCAGCGTGGTCACGGCGGTGGTCATCGAGACCATCTTCCGGATCAAGCCGGCCCAGCAGGAGGCCCTCGAGGGCCTCACGATGGTCATCGCGACCGTGATGCTTTTCTCGGTCAGCTATTGGCTGCTGTCGAAAATGGAGGTGGCCAAGTGGAATCAATTCGTGAAGAGCAAGCTGTCGGCGGCGCTGACCAAGCGGTCGATGTTTGCGCTGGCGTCGGTGGCGTTCTTGGCGGTGTACCGGGAGGGATTTGAGACGGTCCTGTTCTATAAGGCCTTGGCCGTCTCCGGTGGTACCAGTGAGACGGCGGCTCCGATCGTGCTCGGCTTCCTGGTGGCGGCGGCGGTGCTCGGAGGGGTGTACGTCGCGATCAATCGGTTCGGGGTTCGGTTACCGCTCCGGCCGTTCTTCGGCGTCACGAGCGGGTTGTTGTACGTCATGGCCTTCATCTTCGCCGGCACTGCGGTGGCGGAGCTGCAAGAGGGCGGCTTCGTCAGCCTGACCCCAATTGACTGGATGTTCCGGGCCCCGACGTTCGGGATCTATCCGACCATCGAGTCGTTGCTGGCTCAGTGCGTGCTGGTGGCGTTGGCCGTGACGGCGTTGGTGTGGACGTTCATCGTCGCGCCCCGCCGGGAGGTTCCGGCGGGGCGCCCTGCTACGACGGCGCCTTCGTCAGATAGGCCCCCGGCGCGGGGTCCGCGGCGCGGGCGAGCCGGTTCACGACAACGAGCCCGGTAAGCACGACCAAGACGCTGGTGGCCTGGGCAATGGTGAAGCCGCCCAAGACCCGGTCGTCTTTGGCCCGCAGGAACTCGATCAAGAATCGTTCGGTCCCCGCAAACATCAGATAAGCACCAAAGAGCCATCCCATCGGTCGGGTGCCGAGCCGCCAGCGCCAGAGCACCATGAAGACGCCCAGCATGATCGCCACCTCGTAGAGCTGGGTCGGATGCACCGCCAAGACCGTGGACGGATCGCTCCCCGCGGGGACGGGGATTCCGAACAAGTTCGCGAGGTTCCCTGCGGTCGACGGGGGCAGTCCCTGGGGAAACTTGACCCCCCATGGCAGGGTGGTCGGCCGCCCATAGTCATCGCCGACGACGAAGCAGCCGATCCGCCCGATCGCGTACGCCCCCGCCAGCGCCGGAGCGGAGAGTTCGGCCGTAATCCGGATCGGCACTCCTCGCCGCCAACCGTTCAAGACCACGGCCGCGAGCCCACCCAGGAAGCCCCCGTACCACACCAAGCCGCCGCGCGACAACAGGGCGCCCATGTCTTGGGTCAGTGCCACGTACCAGAGCTTGGCCCCGAGGACGCCGCCGATCACCGCCGCCACGATCATGTCGGCGCCGTATTCCTCGTTCCATCGCCGCCGCCGGAGTTCCAGGGCAATCAGCCAACCGCCGACGACGAACGCCAGCATCATCGCGATGCCGAACCCGGTGACCTCGAAGCTGCCGATCCGAAAGACGAGTGGGTACACCGTAGTCATGAGGAGGTCTTTGCCAGGTGAAGGTCCGCCGGCCGCACCAAGCCCGGCATCGGTTGCCAATCGAAGGGTTCGAGGTCGGACCCGCTCCGCTCGCCGCGGGCGAGGTGCCAGGCGCCAGCGGCCGCGATCATCGCGGCGTTGTCGGTATTGAGCCGCGGCGAGGCGACGACGACCTCGGCGCGGGCGCCGAGCCGGTCCCGAAGTCGGGCGGCCAAAGCCCGGTTGCACGCCACGCCGCCGACGAGAATGGCCCGGGGTCGGCCTAACGCTTCCGTCGCCCGGGCGGTCTTTTCCACCAACACCTCGATGGCGGCATCCTGGAACCCCCGGGCCAGATCGGCCCGGTCACGGTCGAGGTCAGTGCTGGCCCGCACGGCCCGGAGCACGGCCGTCTTGAGGCCGCTGAAGGAAAACGCCAAGCCGTCTTTTAACAGGGGCCGGGGAAACCGGAACCGGGTTGGGTTGCCGGTGGCGGCCAGCCGCTCGAGGGCGGCGCCGGCGGGGTACTCCAATCCGAGCAGGGTGCCGACTTTGTCGAACGCCTCGCCGGCGGCGTCGTCGAGGGTTTCGCCCAGGAGATGGTATTCGCCCCAGGCGGGCACATCGAGCAGCATCGTGTGTCCGCCACTGACCAGGAGGGCGACAAACGGGGCGTCGAGGGCGGGATCTTCGAGCCAGGGTGCGAAAAGATGCCCTTCATGGTGGTGGACGCCGATCAAGGGTTTGCTAAGCGACAGCGCCAGTCCCTTGGCGTACATCACCCCGACCAGGAGCGCGCCGATCAAGCCGGGACCGGCGGTCACCGCAATCGCCGTGATGTCCTCCGGCCGGGCCCCTGCTTCGGCGAACACCCGGGACACGACCGGGTCGATAGTCCGGACATGGGCCCGGCTGGCGAGTTCAGGGACGACACCGCCGAAGACCCGATGGACATCTTGGGACAAGATGACCAGACTCCGAAGCACCGGCCGCCCGCCGTCGATGGCCAGCAGGGCAGCCGAGGTCTCGTCGCAGCTGGTCTCGATCCCGAGGATGAGGTCAGCCACCGGGCGCGGGAACCACGACAGGGGCGGTTGGCGCGAGTTCGATTCCTAACAACTGGGCAATGGTTTGGCGGCTGGCATCGGAGCTCCACGGATGCTCGCCGATGATCTTCTTGACGATGATACCGTTCTGGTCGATCAGGAAGCTTTCCGGGAACATGATCGTCTGGAAGGCTTTTTGGACCGAGCCGTCGCCGTCGTGAAGAATGTCGAAAGTGAGACCGAACTCATCGGCAAAGGCCAGCACGTCCTTGGTGTCGCCTTCGTCGACGCTGACCGCGGCGATCTTGAACCCCTTCGGCCCGAGTTCCTTGTAGAGTTGCTCCATGGCCGGCATCTCTTTGCGGCAGGGAACGCACCACGTCGCCCAGAGGTTGACCAGGACGACCTTGCCCCGATAGGCGCCCTGCATCGACACCGTATCCCCGGTTTTCAAGTTGACGGCCGAAAACCGAGGGGCGCTTTGCCCGACCTCGACCGGACGGGTCCGGTTGCCGAATTTCACCAAGGCATAGGCCCCACCCACGAGGCCCACCACGATCGCGATGACGAACGTCCATTGTTTTCGCATGGTTCAAGAATACTCGGGAGAGGTGTCGTCCGGTCAGTGCCCCCGGAGACCGGGGGCTAAGTCATTGGGATTGCGTACTTAAGCCATGGTCCCTGGAATACAAGCCGCTTTGAGCCCCACGACCGCGGCCGCCGGATCCAGGGCCCCGAAGACCGCGGTCCCGGCCACGAACATCTCACAGCCCGCCTGATAGGCGGCGCCGATCGTCCGGCTGGTGATGCCGCCGTCGATTTCGATGAGGGCGGACGAACCGGCCAGGTCGAGCATGGTCCGGAGCCGGCGGATCTTGTCGGTCGCCCCGGGCCAGTATCCCTGGCCGCCAAATCCGGGGTTGACGGACATGACCAACACGAGATCCAGATCGGCGATCACTTCCGCGATCAGCGACAGCGGGGTGCCGGGGTTGAGCGCGAGCCCCGCCTTCAAGCCCCGTTCCCGTGCCGCCACGAGTTGGCGCTGCACGTGGCGAGTCGCCTCCGGATGGAACACGAAGGTGTGCGCGCCGAGGTCGGCATACTCCGCGAGATACTTTTCCGGTTCGGTGACCATCAGATGCACGTCGAGCGGCAGCTCGGTGAGTTTGCGGAGCGCCTTGAGGACCGGACCTCCGAACGTCAGGTTCGGGACGAAGTGGCCGTCCATGACGTCGACATGAATCCAGTCGGCGCCCCCGGCCTCGACTTGGCTGATCTGTTCCTTGAGCCGGCCGAGATCGGCGGCCAGGACCGACGGGGCAATCCGGGCGGGTGTCATCAATTGGTCTCCGCGACCATCAGGTCGATTCGGGTCCGGCGCACGGCCCGGGATCCGGCCGCCGGGAGTTGCTCCAGCACGGAGCCCGGCGGTCCCCGACGGCCGTCGCTGGTCTTGATCCGGCCCACCGTGAACCCGGCTGCTTCCAGGCGGCGTTTGGCGTCGTCGGGCCGGAGCCCGACCACGTTAGGCACGTCGAGTTCCGCCGGCCCTTGGCTCACGATCAGGTCGATGGTGCTACCCGGCTTCTTCGGGGCCCCGGCGCCGGGTCGGGTGTTGACGATGATGTCCGGATCGGTTCCGCCGGGTACCGTGTCGACCCCACCGACCTTGAGACCCGCCGCGATCAGCACCCGGATGGCGGCCTCGAGTTCGAAGTCGGTGAGGTCCGGCACCAGAATCGCCGACGGGCCGGCGCTCTTGGTCAGGGTGACCGTCGTGCCCTGCGGGACCACCAGGTCCGGCGGGGGATCCTGCCACAGCACCGTGCCCGCGGGGGCCTCCGGATCAGCCTCTTCGCCCTCGACTTGAACCTTGAAGCCCTGGCCCGATAACGTCTGCTCGGCGGCCGCCACCGGGAGCCCGATCAGCCGGGGCACGACGTGGTCTTGCTGGAAAATCGGTCCCGGGTAGGCAATGCAGGTCGTGAGATAGCCGGCGAGGCCCGACCCGAGCAGCACGACCGCCGTCGTCAGGCGCCGCCGCCCCACGATGGTTTTCGGCAGCGGGATCCGGGGTCTTTGAGGCTTCTTCGGCGTCGTCATCACAGGACTCTGCGCAGTCGGGCGGCATAGGCGCCGTCCGTTCCGTGCCGTTGGGGCAACACCACCAAGTCGCCGTCAGCGTTCAGCAGTTCCGCCGGGACGTTGTTCGACGGTTCGCGGCGAAACCGGGTGTCGCCCTCGAGGAACCGGGCGACCTGGGCTTCGTTCTCTTCGGGTTCGAGCGAACAGGTTGCGAATAATAGTAATCCCCCCGGCGCCACCACCTCGGCGGCCTGGATCAAAAACCGGCCCGCCTGGTACGCCAGGCTGTGGAGGGCCTCAGGCGCCACCCGCCACCGGGCGTCCGGATGGCGCGCGAAGGTGCCGGTGCCGAGGCAGGGAACGTCGAGCAAGACCGCCCCAACCGGTCGAATCGGCGGCTTGATCGCGTCGGCCAACACGGCCATCACGTTGGGTGGCGCCGCTCGCTTCAGGTTTTCGGCCAGACGGCGGACCCGGACTCGGGTCCGGTCGGCCGCAATGACCAGCGATCGTCCGGTGGCGAGCGCAATCGACTTGCCCCCGGGCGCGGCGCAGGCGTCGTAGAGCACGGCACCCGGATCGGGCGCCAGGAATCGGGTCACCAGCCGTTGAGCCGGGTCTTGGACGACAAAGGCGCCCTCGGCGTATCCGGGCATCTCGGCGGGCTTCTTGGCGGACACGATGAGCCCCGCGTCGAACGGAGCCGGCCTGAAGGTGATCCCGGCGGCGGCCAGGGCGGCCTCCACTTGGCCCCGCGGCCACCGAGCCGGTTGGATCACCAGCGTGGGCTTGGTGTTGTTCCAGATCAGCAGGGCCCGAGTCTCCTCCGGTCCGAAAATGGCCAGCCATCGGGCCACCAGCCACTCGGGGTGGGAAAACTCGCGGGACAGCATCGCGGCCCCACCCTCGGTGCCCCCGGCGTCAATCCGGTCGGCCCGGCCGTCCGCCATTCGGCGGAGGACCGCGTTGACGAACCCCGCGACCTTTCGTCCGCCGAGTCGTCGGGCCACCCCGACCGTGCTCTGGACCGCGGCGTGCGGGGGGACCCGGTCCAAGTGCAGCAGTTGGAACGCCCCAAGGCGGAGGACGTCCAGGGTGTCGTCCTTGACGCTCTCGATGCCGCGCTCGATGCCGCCGGCCAGCGACGAATCGAGGTGGGTTCGGGCCCGGAACACGCCGGCGGCGAGCTCGTGGGCCAACCGGCGGTCGTCGGTATCGAGATCCTTGACGGCTCGGCGGAGTGCGACGTCGAAGGGCACGCCGTGGCGGACGTCGTGGAGCACCCGCCACGCGGCAAAGCGAGGGCCGAGGCCGGGCTCGTCGGCTCCGGTCATGCCGCCACCTCACGGACGAATTGCTCGGCGGCCCGGGCCGGATCCGGCGCCGACCAGAGGGCCGAGTTAGCCGCGACGCCCCAGGCTCCGGCGGCCCGGACCGAGCCGATCTCCGAGACCCCGATGCCGCCGCAGGCCACGACGGGCAGACCCCGCGCGACGATCTGCCGGAGCCAGTCGAGGCCGAGCCCTGGGTGGCCCGGACCGGCCGGCGACGGGAACACGGGGCCCGCGATCAGGAAGTCGGCGCCCCCGGCCACCGCCGTGTCGGCCTCGGTGAGGGACCGGACCACGATCCCGATCCATCCGGCCGGATAGATGCGGCGGGCCTCGGCCGCGGTCATGCCGCCGGCCGGGAGCTCGAGGCCGGGGGCCCCGGTCGCTCTGCCTAACGCCGGGTCGCCGGAGGCCAGGAACGCGGCTTCCGGCGGCCGGACCAAGGCCCGGACCCGGAGCAACAACGCCATCTGGTGGCTGGCGTCCGCGCCGGGAGCTCGGACGACGATGCCGACCGTCGGGCCGGCCGAGGCGATGGCGGCCACCCTGATCGCGAAGTCCTCGGCGGCGACGACCCGAGCGTCGGTGACGGCGAGCAGGCGAGGCAGCGGCCTCATCCGAGCTGGTCGCCGATGGTAAGCGGCCGGCCCCGGAGCCAATCGAGCGTGTTCATGCGGGGTTTGCCCGCGGGTTGGACTTGGCCGATGGCCACGGCGCCGGTGCCGGCGGCCACGACCAACTCCGGGCTGAGCCAGAGGACCGTGCCGGGCCGGCCGTTGCCCTTGACGGCCCGGGGCGCGAAGCACTTGAGGTCCCGCCCGGCGAGGGTCGTCCAACTGCCGGGTACCGGATCGAACGCCCGAATCCCGTTGGCCACCTCGGTAGCCGGTTTGGTCCAATCGATCCGCGCCACCTCATGCCCGATCTTCGGAGCCACCGTAACCTTGGCGGAATCCTGGGGGTGGAACTCGGCGGTTCCCTGGCGGAACCGGTCCATCGCCTCGTGGAGGGCCGCGGCACCTAACGTCGCGAGCCGGGCGGTCAGCTCGCCACCCGTGTCCGTCGGGCCGATCGGAGTTTCCTTGGCCAGCAGGACCGGTCCGCTGTCGAGGCCGGCTTCCATGCGCATGATGGTGACGCCGGTGGTCGGATCGCCGTGGGCGATGGCCGATTGGATCGGGGCCGCCCCGCGCCACCGCGGGAGGAGGCTCGCGTGGACGTTGATCATCCCGAGTTTGGGGATCTCGAGCAACGCCGGCCGGAGCAGATGCCCGTAGGCCACGACCACGCCGAGGTCGGCGTCGAAGGCACGGCACTGGTCGAGGAAATCGGATCCGCTTGGCCGCTCCGGTTGGAGGACGGGGATCCCGGCGGCCAGCGCCCGCACCTTGACCGGTGGCGGCTCGAGCGTGGACCGGGAGCGGCCGCGGGGCCGGTCGGGCTGAGTGACCACGCCCACGACCGTGACCCCAAGACCCAGCAACGTCTCGAGACTCGGGACGGCAAACTCGGGCGTCCCAAAGAACACGATCCGCATTACGCCGGGTCGTCGTCCTCCGGAACGACCTTACGGATCAGGCCGCTGCCCTTGTTGTCTTTTTTCCAGCGGCGGAGGAGGATCTCGCGTTTGAGAATGCTGAGATGGTCGAAGAACAAGATCCCGTCGAGATGGTCGATTTCATGCTGGACCGCGCGGGCAACGTATCCCTCGAGTTCGCGGCGGTAGGCGTTTCCCTGTTCATCGAGCGCTTCGAGGACGATACGCTCGGGGCGGGTGACCTCGCCGAACACATCGGGCATCGAGAGGCAGCCTTCTTCGGCCCGGGCCCGGCCCTCGGCGCTCACGATGACCGGATTGATCATCGCAAACCGATCCTCCTCGACCCCGACCACCGCCACCCGCTTGGTGATGCCGACTTGGTTGGCCGCGAGGCCCACTCCCTTGGCGGCGTCCATCGTTTCGAACAAATCGGCGACGAATTGCCGGGTCTGGTCGTCCACGGCGCCGAGTTCGGCGCTCCTGGCCCTGAGCGGTGGCGAGCCCAGGAGATGGATGTCCAGCAACGCCATGTTACGGCGTGGCGGTCGGCGACACTTCGTTGCCGATCTGGACGATTCGACTCCGCTCGACGATGACTTGGGCGGTACCGGTTTCGATCGTGATCCGGTTGTCTTTGATGTCTTTGACTTTGCCGATCAGGCCGCCGGCCGTGACGACCTCGTCATTCTTCTTGAGCGACGCGAGCAGTTCCGCGTGCTTCTTCCGGGCCTGGCTTTGAGGCCGGATCAGGAGGAAGTAGAAGATCACGAAGAGGAGGACCAGCTGGCCGACCAGGACGATGGTGCCGGCGCTGCCGCTGTCCGTCGGGGCCATCAATGCGAAGAAGAACTGCGTCGAAGTCATGCGTCATCACCTTGGGTGTAGCGCCCGATCCACTCGTGGCGCCAATTCGTAAAGCGGCCCGCCAGAATCGCGGCGCGAGCCAACTCGCCGATCCGGACCAAAAACCGCACGTTGTGAAGGGACAGCAATCGCAGCCCCAGGATTTCATCCGCCACGAACAGGTGCCGGAGATACGCCCGCGAGAACCGTTGGCAGGTTTCGCAGTCGCAGTCGGGATCCAACGGCCCTTCCGCCATCCGGTTGGTCGCTTTGCGGATGTTGACCCGCCCGCTCATGGTCCAGGCGCTGCCATGACGGCCGTTTCGGGTGGCGGCCACGCAGTCGAACACGTCGACGCCCCGGGCGATTCCCTCGACCAGATCTTCCGGAAATCCGACCCCCATAAGATAACGAGGGCGGTCCCGGGGCAGGCGGGGGCCGAGTTCCTCCAACACCCGGTGCATGACCGGCTTCGGCTCCCCGACCGACAGGCCGCCGATGGCGGTGCCGGTCCAGGGTCCTTGGGCCAAGGTGCCCTCGAGTGACCGAAGCCGGAGATCGGCGTAGGTCCCGCCCTGAATGATGGGCCAGAAGGTCTGCGCGTCGGAGCCGGCCGCGAGCTCCGCGTGGCGGGTCCGGCACCGGGCCAGCCAGCGGAGCGACCGCTCCATGCCCTCCTCGGCGTGGGCGTGGGTCGAGCCGCCGGGCACGACGTGATCGAAGGCCATCGCGATGTCGGCGCCGAGGGCCCATTGAATTTCCATCGCCTTCTCGGGCGAGAGGAACCGTCGGCTGCCGTCCACGTGGCTGGTGAACTCGACCCCCTCTTCGGTGATCTTCCGGAGGGTCTCGAGGGAAAAAACCTGAAATCCCCCCGAATCCGTCAGCATCGGCTTCCGCCACGTCGTGAAGCGGTGGAGCCCGCCGAGAGCCTGGACGACATCCTCGCCGGGCCGGAGATGGAGATGGTAGGTGTTGCCGAGAATGATTTGGGCTCCGGTTCGCTCGACCTCGGCGGGGTGGAGGCCCCGGACGGCGCCGAGGGTGCCGACCGGCATGAACGCCGGGGTCTCGACCATGCCGTGGGGCAGCCGGAGGGTGCCGGCCCGGGCATCACCGTCGGTGTGGGTCAGGTCAAAATCGAACATGGTCAGCGGATCACCATGGCGTCGCCGTAGGAGTAGAATCGGTACCGCTGCTCGACCGCATGCTGATAGGCGGCCCGGATCGCGGGGCCGCCGCCAAAGGCACTCACCAGCATCAGCAGGGTGGAGCGGGGAAGATGAAAATTGGTGATGAGCCGGTCCACCACCTGGAACCGAAACCCGGGGAGAATCAAGAGGGTGGTTTCCTGAGGTCCGGTGGCCAGGCCGCCGTCCGGCCGCGCGGCCGACTCGAGGGCCCGCACCACCGTGGTGCCGACGGCCCAAACGGCTCCGCCCCCGGCCTTGGTGGCCCGAATCCGATCCGCCAGCTCGGGGGCGATCGTAAACGACTCCCGATGCATCGGGTGGGCGGCCGGGTCGTCGCCCTCGAGCGGACGAAAGGTCCCCGGTCCGACTTCGAGGTCGAGCTTGCCGATCCCGACGCCGTCGCCGGCCAGCGTGGCCAGGATCTCCGGGGTAAAGTGGAGACCGGCGGTGGGAGCCGCGACACTCCCGGGCCGTTCGGCATACACGGTTTGGTACCGGTCGTCATCAGCGCGGGTCGGCTCCCGGGTGATGTACGGCGGCAACGGAAGCCGGCCGTACGTCGTCATGGCGGCCTCGGCGGTGGTGCCGATGAACCGGACCAGCCGGTTGGGCCCGTCGAGAACCGCGACCGTTTCGATCGAGGCCGTTTCGCCTAACGCGATCCGTTTGCCGGGTTTGAGGGCGCTGCCCGGCTTGCCCATGGCGATCCAGCAGCCGTCGGCCGCCGGGTGGATCAGGAGCACTTCGGCGGGCCGGCCGCTCGGCCGCCATCCGATCAACCGGGCGTGGCGGACCTTGGTCGAGTTGAGGATCAGGAGATCGCCGGGGGGGACGAGCGCGGGCAACTCGGCGAACCTCCGGTCGGCCACGGCGCCGGTCGTCCGGTCGAGGTCGAGGAGCCGGCTCGCCCCCCGGGTCTCGCTCGGCGTCTGGGCGATCAACTCGGGCGGAAGGTGGTAGTCGAAATCGATGACCCTGAACCCCGGCTCAGTCAAACAGGGGTCCCTGGCTGGCCGGCGGCGTGATCCCGAATCGCCGGTAGGCTTGGGCCGTCGCCACCCGGCCTCGGGAGGTCCGCTCCAGGAAGCCCTGCTGGAGCAAGTAGGGCTCGTAGACTTCCTCCAGGGTTCCGCTGTCCTCGCCGACGGCCGCGCCTAACGTCTGGAGGCCGACCGGTCCGCCGCCGAACTTCTCGATGATCGTGGAGAGAATCCGGGCGTCCATGTCGTCGAGACCGAATTCGTCGACGTTCAACCGTTCGAGGGCGGCGGCGGCCACGGCCGGGGTAATGATGCCGTTGGCCCGGACCTCGGCGTAGTCCCGGACCCGGCGGAGCAGCCGGTTCGCGATCCGGGGCGTGCCCCGGCTTCGCTTGGCGATTTCGAGGGCACCGGTGGCTTCGGCCGGGATGTTCAGGATGGCGGCGGAGCGGGTCACGATCCGGGCCAATTCGTCGGGGCGGTAGAAGTTCAACCGTTCGACGATCCCGAACCGGGCCCGCATCGGGGGCGTCAGCTGTCCGAACCTCGTCGTGGCTCCGACGAGCGTGAACGGCTCGAGGGCCATCGGAATGGTCTGGGCGTTCGGTCCCTCGGCAATCCGGACGTCGACCCGGAAGTCCTCCATGGCGGGGTAGAGAAATTCCTCCAACACCGGCCGGAGCCGGTGGATTTCGTCGATGAACAGGATGTCGCCCTTGTTCAGGCCGGTGAGCAGGCCGACCAGATCGCCGGGTTTTTCGAGCACCGGACCGGAGGTGGTCCGGATCTGCACCCCCATTTCGCGGGCCATCAGCATGGCCAGCGTGGTTTTGCCGAGGCCGGGCGGGCCGAAGAACAGGATGTGGTCGAGGGTGTCCTTCCGGGCCTTGGCGGCGTCGATCGCGATCTGGAGCGACGCCTTCACCTGCTCCTGGCCCACGAACTCATCGAGCCGGGACGGACGAAGCGCCGCGTCAGTGCCGCCCTCTTCGGGCAATTCGTCCGGGGTAGTTACCTCGACCCGCGTCATGGTGGGGCTACTTCGCCTCGGAGTTCCATCGGACCGGCCGGACCGCCGGCCAGATCGCATGACGGGCGCGGCAGGTGACGCACCGGTCTTCCGCCACCGGCGTGTCCATCGGGACGAGTTTCCGGTTGGTGGAGCCGCACTTGGTGCAGAGCCACTCCGCGGTCTGTTCAACTCGCTTCGGTAATGTCGCGATCATGCTATCGTCCTCCCGGCTTGGGTGTCGTCAATTGGTGAAGCGCCCGCTTGATCAATCCGGCCGCATCGCTGTCGGGGCCCTGCGCCAGGGCCGAGCGGATCGCTTCGTCGGCCGCCACCGAGGCGTAGCCTAACGCCGCGAGCGCCCGGGTGGCCTCTTCGGCCGCCGATCCCTTCCGGGGGCCGGCGTCCACGACCACCTCGGCGAACCGGTCGGACAGCTCGAGGACCAGCCGTTCAGCCTTCTTCCGGCCGATGCCCGGGACGGTTGACAGGGCAATGAAGTCCCGAGCCTGGATGGCCCGGACGGTCCGGTCAGGGCCCAGACTCGAGAGCAAGGCCATGGCCAGTTTGGGCCCGAATCCGCTCGCGCCCAGCAAGCGCTGAAAGATGCCCCGGTCGGCGGCCCGATCGAAACCGAACAACGTCCAGGCATCCTCGCGAATCACCATCTCGATGAACAGCGAGCACCGCTGGCCGGCCGCCGGCAGCCGCTCCAAGACGCCCACCGGTACGGTCACGGCGTAACCGACCCCGCCGTCGGTTTGGATCACGATCGTCTCGCCCGATCGGTCGGACAGCACGCCGGTGACGACCGAGATCACCGGGCGGCCCGAGCCCCGCGGCCGGCCAGCAGGTGGGTCAGGGCCACCGCCACCCCATCGGCGGCGTCGGCCGGGGTCGGCGCGGTCTTCAATCCGAGGAGTTTGGCCACCATGAATCCAACCTGTGATTTCTGCGCGGCGCCGCGCCCGACGATGGCCTTCTTGATGCTGGCCGGCGGATACTCGAACACCGGGATGCCGGCCAAGGCTCCGGCCAGCAGGATGACGCCGCGGGCGTGTCCGAGGACCGCCGTGGTCCGGACGTTGGTGCCGTAGAAAATGTCTTCGACCGCGAGCGCCGTCGGCCGGTGGCGGGCGAAGAGTTCGGTCAGCCCTTCGTGGATCGCCAGCAGCCGGGCCGGCAGCGGGGTCCGAGCGGTGGTCCGGATCACGCCGCACTCGACCAACCGCGCGAGCCGGCCCGGTTGATCGGCCACTAGCACGCCGTAGCCGACCACCGCGGTGCCGGGATCGATACCGAGAACCGTCACGCCTCCGCTTCGGCCAGGGTCCTGGCGTCGATGTCGAAGTTGGCGAATACTTTGGACACGTCGTCTTGCTCTTCCAGCATTTCGACCAACTTGAGCAACTTGACGGCGTCGTCGCCCTCGACCTTCACTGTGTTCCTCGGGACCATCGCGATTTCCGCCGAGTCGATGGCGTAGCCCTTGGCCTTGAGCGTGTCCTGGACCCCGTGGAGATCATTCGGCGCGGTCGTGACGATGTATTGGTCGCCTTCGGTGGCGAAATCTTCGGCCCCGGCTTCGAGGGCGGCTTCCAGGGTGGCCTCCTCGGGCGACCGGGCCGCCGTGAGGAAGATCTGGCCCTTCCGATCGAACATCCACGCCACCGAGTTGCTGGCGCCCAGGTTGCCGCCGTTCTTGGCAAACGCGTGTCGGACCTCCGCGACGGTCCGATTCGCGTTATCGGTGGTGCCTTCCAGATAGATGGCCGCGCCACCCGGGCCGTACCCCTCGTAGGTCACGTCCTCGTACACGGC
This sequence comes from Gemmatimonadota bacterium, assembly GCA_031375485.1. Lineage (GTDB taxonomy): Bacteria > Gemmatimonadota > Gemmatimonadetes > Gemmatimonadales > GWC2-71-9 > SHZU01. The sequence continues at coordinate 27,498 of JANMHX010000287.1, forward strand.
CCCTTCGAGTTCGCCGGTGCCCTTTTTGATGGCCCGCTCGATGTTCTCGTTGGGCATATTCACCGCCCGGCCGGCATCGATGGCGGTCCGAAGCCGCGGGTTGCCGCCGGGGTCGCCGCCGCCCGCCTTGGCGGCCACGGTGATTTCCCGAATGCACTTGGTCCAAACCGACGCCCGTCGGCTGTCGGTGGCGGCTTTCTTATGCTTGATTTGCTTCCACTTGCTGTGGCCGGCCATAGATCGTTCCTCAGGGCGTTCCGAGACCCAACTTAGGGGCTTTTCGGTCGTGGCGGGAGGCTACCGGAGGCTCTTGGCGGCCTTCTGGACCAAGTCAGCCGCATCGAGGCCCACGGCGTCTCGAACCGGGCCCACCAGCCCGCTCAACAGCGGGCCGGCCGGCCCGGCCGGGGCGGTTTTCAACCCCTCGATCATCCGGGCCAAGCCCCGCTTGAGGGCCAACGGCAGCGCCAGGCTGGAAATTCGTTGCTCCAGCAGGGTGACTCGACGCCGATAGGCCCGCTCCGCCGGACCGGTGGCCAGGCCAAGATCTTCCGCCACGTGCACGGCCAGCCAGAGGGCAAACAGCCCGTCCCGGCGGGGGCCCCGGGGCGCCGACCCCATCAGGTCGATCAGCCCCCGGGTGGCAGGGGTCAGCATCGCTCAGCGGGGCAGGCGGCGGATCGCATCGAATACGTCGTCGGGGGTGATGTCCACGAGGCACCGGTGGTGGCCGAGGGGGCAAACCGGTCCGCCCATGGCGGAACAGGGCCGGCACGGGAGGTCGCGTTCGAGCACGGTGGCCCGTCCGCCATACGGGAAAAATCCGAATGGGCGGACGGTCGGTCCGAACAGGGCCACCACCGGGGTCTGGACGGCCGTGGCCAGGTGCATCAGTCCGGTGTCACCGCTGACCGCCCGGCGCGACAACTTGAGCAACGCGGCACTGCCCGGAAAATCAAAGGCGCCCGCCGCATTCGCCGCCGATTCGGCGCCGGCGGCCGCCACCTCTTCGCCGAGGAGCCGTTCGGCCGGCCCACCCAAGACCACGACGTCCGAGCCGGTGGTCGTGAGCCGGGTCACGAGGTGCTGCCAGTGCCGGAGCAACCACCGCTTCGTGGCGTGCTGCGCCCCCGGGCACACCGCAATCACCGGTCGGTCGATGCCGAGTCCCCGTTGTTTCAGAAACTGCTGAGCCGCTTCCATCGCCTCACGACGGACGAAGAACTCGAGGGGTTGGCCCCCGGGCGAGACGTCGAGGCTCCGAGCCGCGTCGAAGTATCGCTCGGCCACCGGACGGCGATCCCGATACCGATCGCGTTTGGTCCGAATCAGCAGCGTGCGAGCCAACCGGTATTTGGGATAGCTCCCCCACCGTCCACCGACCAACAATCGGAGCCACCGGGTTCGAAGGCTGCCATGGAGGTCGAGCAGGTGGCTGTAGCCGCCGCTCTTGATCCGGGTGGCGAGGGCCTTCAAGGGGGTGTCGGGGTCGTAGCCGATGACCTCGGCGACCCGCGGGTTGTCGGCGAGGAGCGAGGTGAAGACGGTCTTGGTGACGAAGGTGATGCTGGCATCCGGATGGCGTTCCCGGACAGCCCGAATCAGCGGCGTGGTCAGGAGCACGTCGCCCATCGAACTGAATCGGAGCATCAAGATGCGCGGCGGCACGAGGTTGTGAAGATAACGTCCTATTAGGTTTGCTCCATGGATGATCGCGTGGCATGGCGGCTTTTTCGGGTGGCCCGACCCTACCGGGGGCTCTTCGTTCTCGGGATTGTCGCCACCCTGGCCGCCTCGCTGCTCGATGGTTTGACGATCGTGATCCTGATTCCCCTGCTCAAGACGCTGTTCGGGACCGCTGGGGCCTTGTCGCAGGCCCCGACCCAACTCGAGGTGGTGACCGAACGATTCTTGATCCCCCTGATCGGCAGCGGTGATCGGGCGTCCCGGGGTACGGCGCTCGTCGTCCTCCTCCTCGCGGGGCTCTTGTTCAAGAATGCCTGCACCTACGCCGCCGGGCAGTTGTCGGTCGCGGTTCAGGAGGGACTGGTCCGCGATCTTCGCGTGCTGCTCTACCGGCATCTCTTGACCCTCGACCTCGGATTTTTCCAGCGGACCCGCCAAGGCCAGCTGGTGTCCGGCGTGATCGCCGACGCCGACCAGTCGAAGCAGGCGGTCACGGCGGCCCTGGTCTCGCTCTTCCAAAACGCCGTGATGATCGGAACGTCGCTGGTGATCCTCTCGTTCATCTCTTGGCAGCTGACACTCCTGACCCTCGCGGCGGCGCCGGTGCTCGTCCTCGGGATCCAGCAGCTGCTCCGCCGACTGCGCCGCCACGCGGGGGAATCGGCCGAGGAACGGGGCCATCTCACGTCGACGGTGACGGAGCGGCTCGGCGCGATCAAGCTGATTCGGGCCTACGGCGCCGAGGAAGCCGAAGTCCAGCAGTTTGCGACCCAAGCCGACCGGTATCGGACCCGGCTGATCCGGACCCAACGGTTCTCGACCTTGACGCATCCAGTGACCGAGGTGTTCGGCGGATTGGTCATCATCATGATCATCTGGGCCGGCGCCAATCCCGAAGTGGTTGGCGCCGCGTTGAGTCCTGAGGTGACGATCGGGTTTCTGGTCGTGGCCCTCAAGATGATGGCGCCGATCAAAGCCCTGGCGCAGTTTCCGACCGGCATGGCCATCGCCCTCGCGAGCGCCGAGCGGGTCTTCGGGTGGCTCGACCGGGCCTCGGCCGAGGCGGACCGGCCCGATGCCCGGCCCGCGCGGTTCGAGCGCGAACTGGCCTTCGACGAGGTGTCGTTTCGGTACCAGGATGAACCGGTCCTCGAGGCGGTCTCATTCGTGGTCCCGAAGGGCCGGATCGTGGCGATCGTCGGGCCGTCGGGGGCCGGCAAGACGACCCTGCTCGAGCTGGTGGCCCGGTTTCACGACCCCGTTGCGGGGGTGATCTCGCTCGACGGCGTGCCGCTCGGCCGGCTCTCGCTGCGCTCGCTCCGGGGGATGATCGGGCTCGTCAGCCAGGAAACGGTGGTCCTGAACGATTCGGTCCACGCCAACATTGCCTACGGCAGGCCGACCGCCACCCGTGACGAGGTTCGCGAGGCCGCTCGGGCCGCGAATGCCCTCGAGTTCGTGGACCGGCTACCCCAGGGGTTCGAGACCCTGCTAGGCGAGCGGGGTACCCGTCTGTCGGGCGGGCAGCGGCAGCGGATCGCGATTGCCCGGGCCCTCCTCCGCGATCCCCCGATCCTGATTCTCGACGAGGCCACCAGCGCCCTCGACACCGAGTCGGAGCGGCTGGTTCAGGAGGCCATCGACCGGCTGATGACCGACCGGACGGTTTTGGTCGTGGCCCACCGCTTGGCAACAGTACAGCACGCTGATGAGATTCTAGTCCTGGACGGCGGCCGCATCGTGGAACGCGGCAGCCATGGGGCGCTCCTCGCCCAAGGTGGCCTGTACCGGCGCCTCTATGATCTCCAGTTCCGCCCTGTAGAGGAAATGGCGTGAGCGTTCCGTCTGTCCTCCTGATCGCCCCCTTCGATGATGGCGAAAACGCCCATTCGTCGCAACGGGCTCGCGGTTTCGAGCGACTCGGCTGTGACGTGACCACCTTCGACCTGCGCCGCCGCTCGGGGCTCCTGGGCCTTTTGGGCGGCAGCGACCTCCGGTCGCGGCTCCTCAAGAGCATCGAGGTGGCCGAGGCCACTTTGGTCCTGGTGATCGGCGGCTACGATATCGATGAAGGATTGGTCGAGTCGATCCGGTCCCAGACTGGGGTTCGCATGGTCAATTGGTTTCCGGACGATGTGGGCCGGATTTCGGAGATTCTCGCGGTGGCCCGGGCTTACGACGCCATCTTCGTAGCGGGAACCGACGTGGCCGCGGCGTGCGAACGGTCCTTTGGCCGGACCGTCGAGGTCCTCCCGTTGGCCGCCGATCCCTCGGTCTACCGGCCGCTCCGGACCAAAGACCAGTACCGGGCCAACGTGGTCTTTGCCGGTGGGGCAACCCCGACCCGGGAGAAGTACCTGGCGGAGTTGGTCGAATTCGGGCTGGCGCTTTGGGGCCCCGGGTGGCGAAAGACCTCGCTCCGGGACTATTGCCGAGGCGAACTCCGGACCACCGCGGAATATGTCCGGGCCTACGGCGGCGCTTCGGTGGCGGTCAACCTGCACCATGGGCTCGGCTCAAACGGGCTATCCTACGCCTACTGTAACCAGCGGGTGTTCGAGCTGGCCTCCATGGGGGTCCCCCAAGTCGTCGACGCCCGAGCCGACCTGCCGAAGTACTTCGAGGTCGGGAAGGAAATCGTCACCTTCGCCGAAGCGGGCGAGCTCAAGTCGAAAGTGGAGGAGCTGCTCCACGCCCCCCCGCAGGCCGAGGAGATCGGCATGGCGGCCCGGCGCCGGGTGCTCGACCAACACACCCACATGCATCGAGCCCAGCGGTTGTTGGAATCGATCGGCATGTTGTCGGCCCAGAAGCCGGTCGGTCAGGAGTCGGTCGCCGACTGATGTACACCGGCCTCCGGGTCGTCCTGGTCGCGAAGTTCAACGAGCGATACCACCGGGCCGGCCCGGCCATTGCCGCGGCGCTGGAATCGTTGGGATGCGACGTCGTCAAGTGCGAGGAACGGACTCGGGGCCTCGATCGCTGGTTGCTCCGCTCGGTGGGCCAGCGGCTGCTCGGCGCGGTGCGGCGTCACCGGCCTGACCTGGTCCTGGTCTTCAAAGGGGCCACGGTCGACCCGGAGATTATCGCTGCGATCCGGTCGGTGGCGCCGCCGGCCCGGTGGGCCAATTGGTTTCCCGACAGTCCGCATCTGCTCGATCTGTCGCTTCGAATCGGCGCCGGATACGACCATTGCTTCATCTTCGATACCTCGATGGTGGATCGCCATCGGGCGCTCGGCCGGGCGGCCAGCTACTTGGCCGAAGGCTGTGATCCGGCCTATCACCGCCCGTTGCCGGATCCCGCTTGGCCCCGGTCGCCGATTGCCTTTGTCGGGACCCACGAGCCCGATCGGGCCGCCGCCATCGAGGGCCTTCGGGATCTCGGCCTCACCACGTGGGGACCCGGCTGGCCCAAGGGTCCGCTGTATGGCGACGATTTCATTCGGGCGTTCTCGAACGCCGACATCGCCTTGAACGTTCATCAGTTCTTTGGAGAGCCCCCCGAGCGGGGCCGCTATGGCACCGGCGCGAACCGGCGGGTCTTCGAGTTGGCGGCCATCGGCACGGTCCAACTCTGCGATGCCAAGGGCGACCTGTCCCGGAACTTCGAGGCCGGGAGCGAGGTGGTTTCGTTCTGCGATACCCGGGAGCTCCGGGCCGCGGCCGAAGGCCTCCTGGCCGATCCGGTCCGGCGCCGGAGCATCGGGGACCGGGCCCGGGCCCGAGCACTCAGCGAACATACCTGGCGGCACCGCCTCGAAGCCTTGCTGGCCACGATGGCCCGATGACCATTTCCGGCTTCACGATCGTCCGGAACGCCATCGAGTTGGATTTCCCGGTGGTCGAGAGCATCCGGTCGATTCTGCCGCTCTGCGACGAGATGATTGTCAACGTCGGCCGCTCGACCGACGAGACCCTCGCGTTGATCCATTCGATCGGCGATCCCAAAATCCGGATCATCGAGACCGAGTGGAACTTGGCCGACGGAAGTTCGGTGCTTCGAGACGAAACCCTCCGGGCCATGCGGGCCTGCCGGCACCCATGGGGCCTCTACATCCAAGCGGACGAAGTTCTCCACGAGCGAGGGGCCGGGGTGCTCCGGGACGCGATCGCGACCGCCGGGCCCGCGGTCGAAGGTATCGTCGTGAAGTACCGCCACCTGTTCGGGAGTCCGGCCACCGAAGCGGTGAATCGCCGGTGGTATCGCCGCGAGGTCCGGGCCGTGCGACTCGACCCCCGGTACGAGATCCATCCGTATCGTGACGCCCAGGGGTTCCGGGTCGGTCCCGCCAATCGCCGGGTCAAGGCCCGGCTCGCCGACGCCGAGATGTTCCACTACGGGTATACCCGGAGCGCGGCCGCGCTCCGGGGGCGTCGGACCATCGACCGGTCGCTCTATCCGGACCGGCCGGACTACGATTTCGACCGGGCGGTGTTGCGATGGTTTCCCGGGATCCGGCCGTTCACGGGTACCCACCCCGCCGTGGCGCGCCGGTGGGTCGAGCAGCACGCGGTCGATCCCGAGCGCCGGATTACCGAGCCGAACTTTCGGTGGGACCACGTCCGGTTCCATGTCTCGGACGCGGTGGAGCGACTGACCGGCGTCCGGATGTTCGAGTTCCGCAACTATCAGTTGATCAGATGAGGTCGATCCGGTGGTTCGCGCCGAACCGGTACTGCGGTTTGGTGGTGCCGGCGCTCCGCGAGGCCGGGTGGTCGATTGCCACCGAAGGAGAAGACTCGGCCGATCTGGTCGTGGCCATGGACGGGCAGTCCGCCGTCATGGGCTTCGAGTTTGCCCGTCGCCACCGGTGCCGGTTGCTGCTGTATCTCTGGGACCTCCCGCCGTGGCGCCTCGGCGGGGGCCGCCCCGATGTCGTGTTCGAATGGCGGGGCCGGATCCGTCGGGTGCCCCGAGTTCTCGGCGGGTTTCCTGAACGGGCGGGTTACTACAGCCGGATCGCCTTCGCGGCCCGGCGGGCCGACTGGGTCTGGGCTCCCTCGATCGCGACGGTGACCGATCTGGCGGGTCGGTTTGGCGTCGAGGCCCGGTCGGTGGCGTACTGCTATGACTCGGGCCGGTTTCGTCCGGTCGGGCGGCAGGCCGAGACTCCGCAGCGGCTCCTCTCGGTCTCCCGCTTGGTGCCGCACAAGAACCACGACGCGGTCATTCGCGCGGCCTCCCGGATGGAGCCCAGGCCGGTCGTGCACCTGATCGGTCAGGGTCCCGAGGCGCCGGCCCTCGTTCGATTGGCGGCCGAACTCGGCGTCCGGCTCGAACTCGCCGCCGAATGGCAGACCGATGAAGCGGTGGCCGACGCGTATCGCCGCGCCACGGTGGTGGTGGCCCCGAGCCGGTTCGAAGGTTTTGGCCTGACCCCGATCGAAGGCGTGGCGACCGGGGTCCCGACCGTGGCGTCCGACATTCCGCCCCACCGGGAGCACTTGGGCAACGCCGTCCACTACTTCAACCTCGAAGACGAGTTCTCCCTCATCTCGGCAATTCGGATTGCCATTGAAGTCGGTCCGGTCGATCCGGCGGCGGTGGCGCACCTGACGATCGCGCGGGCCGCAACTCGGTTCGCCACCCATCTGGCCGAATTGGTCGAATCGTGACCGACTTGCTGCTGGCCTACGACTTTCCGCCGATCGGTGGCGGGATTGCCCGCTGGATGGCGGAGATCGCCCGCCGATATCCCGCCGGCGGTTTGGTGGTCTCCACCGGGTCGCTGCCCGCGGCCGACGACCGATTTCCGAATCGGGTTGACCGGATCACCGTGCCGTCCGGTCGGCTCCGAACGGTGCCGGGCCTCTGGGCCTGGCGCCGCCGGGTTCGGAGCCTCGTGGCGGCTCATGCGGTCCAGTTCGTGTGGTGCGGGAATCTCCGGCCCGCCGGGTACGTCGCGGCGCGGACTCGGCAGCGAGACGGCATCCCGTACGGCGTCCTGCTCCACGGGGGGGACTTGCTTCAGCTTCGGGCCAAGTTCGCCGGCTCGGCCCTCAAGCGGCACTCCGCCAGGGCCCTGCTCGCGAACGCGGCGGTGCTGGTGGCCAATAGCGGCTGGACCGCCGACCTTGCCGGCCACATTCTGGCGGCGCTCGGGATCGACCCGGCCGATCGCGTCCGGGTGGTGCCGTTAGGCAGTGATCCGGCGGTGTTCCGTCCCGGACTTACGACCGAGACGGTCATGGCCCGCTATCAGATCCGGCCCGGCCGGGTCCGGTTGCTGACCGTTGCCCGCCTGGTGCCCCACAAAGGCATCGATGTCGGCATTGCGGCCGTGGCCGCGCTCCGCGAGCGGATCCCCGGTCTGACCTATCTCGTGGTCGGGCGGGGACCGGACCGGCCCCGCCTCGAAGCCCTGGCCCAGTCGTTAGGCGTCGGCTCGTTGGTGCAGTTCGCCGACGGTGTGTCCGATGCTGATTTGCCGGCCGTCTACGGAACCGCCGATCTCTATCTCGGGCTGTCGCGGGCCGAGGGGCTCGACGTCGAAGGATTCGGCATTGCCCTCGCCGATGCCGCGGCGTCCGGCCTGGCGGTGGTGGCGGGGCGGAGCGGGGGCACCGGCTCGGCGGTCCTCGACGGGGAGACCGGGGCCCTGGTCAACGGCAGCGATCCCGTCGCGGTGGCCGCCGCGGTGGCCGCGATGCTCGACGATCCGGCCCGGCGTCGCGATCTTGGCGAGGCCGGCCGGCGGTGGGTCGAACGGGATCGGAATTGGGACCGCGTCGTCCGGGACCTTCAAGCCATCAGTCGATCGGCGGCCACAGCTGCACGGCGGTAATCGCGCCGGTCGGACAAGCCCGGACCACCCGGTCACCCAATGCCGACCACGATTGCCGGGGCGACAGGACCACCGCCAAGCCATCGGCGGCCCGTCCGAACACGGCGGGCTCGCGGGAATAACAGATCCCGCACCCGATGCAGGCCTTGGGTTCGATGGCCAGGACGACCTCGCGCTGGGGATGGACCCCGGGAGGCAGCGCGGCGAGCTGCCCAGGCAGCCGGTCCAGAGCGGAATTGAGCGCCCGGAACCCCTCGGAAATCAAGTACGGGGTCCGGTTGAAGGAGAACATCGAAATCCGTTCGACTCGGGGCCGGACCAGCAGGATCGGCGGGTCCTGCCAATCGCGCAGCAGTTCCTCGGTCAGCGTGCTCATCACGATCTCGAGTCCCCGGGCATAGGTCAGGGCAAACCCCTGCCGCTCGATGGCGTGGCGCCGGCCCCCGCTGCCGCCGACGTCCACGGCGATGATCGGGACCGAGCCCGCGGCCAAGGCGGTCCGGATCGGAAGGTTCTCGGCCACGGCGCCGTCGACGCAGACCCGGCCGTCGATCGGCCGGGGGGCCAGAATGCCGGGCAGGGCGCACGACGCGAAGACGGCGTCGGCGACCCGGACGTTGGTCAGCCCCGGCAGCCCCCAGGGAATCTGGACCCCGGAGTTCAAGTCCACGGTGTTGACGACCAGACGGCGAGGCAGATCCTCGAACGTCCGGTCGCCGACGATCGAATGGATCAGGTGTTCGAGCGGCTCTCGGCGGTAGACGGCCGGTGACAACATCCGTTTGAGCGCCATGTCGAGATGGGCCACCCGGAAAACGTCCTGCCGCTTGATGGCGAGGGCCCGGTCTTCCATGTCCCGGACCGTCATGCCGGACGCCCAGGCCGCGGCGATCAGCGACCCGATGCTGCAGCCGACGACCACCTCCGGTTCGAGGCCCCGTTCCTCGAGGGCTCGGAACACCCCAACGTGGGCCAGCCCCTTCAGGCCGCCGCCCCCGAGCACCAGATTGAATTGAGAACTAGTTGCCATAGTAGGATATTATCGACGAATGACGATCTCCGCGAAACCCAGCTGCTACGACGTGCAGGCGCTCCGGCGGGAAGAGTTCCCCTGGGCCGACGAAACCCTGTACCTGAATCACGCAGGAATCGGTCCGCTCCCCGAGCGGGTCCGGCAGACGCTGGAAGCCTACCAGCGGGACCGGGCGGCTGCCTACCGCCTTACCGACGATCACCTGTTCCGGGTCCTCGACCGGGCCCGGGAGGTCGCCGCGCGGCTGATCAATGCCACGCCCGCCGAAATCGCCCTCTCGACCAACACCAGCTACGGCATCAACGTGGCCGCATTGTCGCTCCCGCTCCACCAGGGCGATATCGTGCTGGCAAGCGACGGTGAGTTCCCGGCCAACGTCTTCCCCTGGCGCCAACTCGCCAAGCGGGGGGTGACGCTGGAACTGGTCCCGGTGACGGCCGATGGCTGGCCCGACGAAGCCAGGATCGCCGAACGGATGCCCGACCCGCGGGTCAAGGTCCTGGCGCTCTCGCAGGTGCAATTTCACACCGGATACCACGCCAATCTCCGGACCCTCTCTTCGGTGGCGCGAGCCACCGGAACGTATCTGGTCATCGATGCCATTCAGGCCCTGGGACAGATTCCGTTCGACGTCCAGGAGACCCCGGTCGACATCCTGGCCTGCGGGGCCCAGAAGTGGCTCCTCTCGCCGTGGGGGTCGGGGTTTACCTACATTCGGAGGGAACTCGTCGAGCAGCTGGAGCCCCCGATGGCCGGCTGGACGGCCTTCGAGGGCACCGATGACCTTGGCACGCTCACCCACTATCGGGGCGATTGGCGGTCAGACGCCCGCCGGTTCGAGTTGATCACGCTGCCGTTTCAGGACTTCGTCGGGATGATCGGTTCGGTGGAGTTGTTGCTCGACATCGGGATCGATCGGATTCAGAACCACCTGGCCGAGATCAACCAGCCGGTGCTCGAATGGGCCGCCGCCCGCGGGGTCCGGGTCTCGTCACCAACCGGTGCCTCCGGGAGCGGGATGGTGTGTTTGGTTCCCCCGGACCCCGCGGCCACCTTCGCCAAGCTGACCGGGGCCGGAGTCGTGGCCTCCCATCGGGAGGGCGCCCTCCGGTTCAGTCCACATTGCTACAATACCATCGAGGAAATGGCCCGGCTCGCCGAGCTGCTCGATCGGTCCATCTGAACACGGGAGAATATTCGCCATGGCGACCTTCGACGACATGCTCAAAGAGGGCTACGGGTTTGCCCTTCCCGTCATCACGTTAGGCGCCGCCATGGAAGGCTCCGCGGTCATCGCCGAGCCCAAGGTGTCGTTCCCGCTGTCGATGATGACCCGTCATGGCCTGATCGCCGGGGCCACCGGAACCGGCAAGACGAAGACTCTCCAGTTGATGGCCGAGCAGCTATCGGCGCAGGGTGTGCCGGTCTTCGTGGCCGACATCAAGGGCGACCTGGCCGGGATTGCCAGGGAAGGGGTTCCCTCCGCCCGGATCGACGAACGCCTGGCCTCGATCGACGCGGCCTGGGCTCCCCGGGCCATGCCGACCGAGTTCGTCAGCCTGACTGGGGTCAACGGGGTGCAACTCCGCGCCACGGTGAGCTCGTTCGGGCCGCTCCTGCTCAGCAAAGTGCTCGACCTGAACGAGACCCAGGCCAGTGTCTTGAGTTTGGTGTTCAAGGCCTGCGACGATCAAGGGCTGCCGCTCCTCGACTTCGCCGATCTCCGTTCCGTGCTCAAGTTTCTCTCGAGCGACGAAGGCAAACCGGTCCTCAAGGAGTACGGCGGGATGTCGAACGCCACCGTGGGCGTCCTGCTCCGGAAGATGGTCGAACTCGAGCAACAGGGCGCTGAGAAGTTCTTCGGTGAGCCGGAGTTCGATGTCCACGACTTGCTCCACACCACGCCGGACGGGCGAGGGGTGGTCACCTGCCTCGAATTAGCCGATTGCCAGGATAAACCGGCGTTGTTTTCGACCTTCATGATGTGGCTGATGGCGGAGCTGTACCAGAACTTGCCCGAGGCGGGCGACCTGCCGAAGCCGAAGCTGGTGTTTTTCTTTGATGAAGCCCATCTGCTGTTCCGGGGAGCCTCGAAACAGTTCCTCGAACAGGTCGAACAAGTCGTCCGCCTGATCCGCTCCAAGGGCGTCGGCATCTTCTTCGTGACCCAAACCCCGAAAGACGTGCCGGAAGCCGTCTTGGCTCAACTCTCCAACCGGGTCCAACACGCGCTCAGGGCGCACACGCCCGACGATGAGACCGCCCTCAAGGCCACCGTCCGGACCTTTCCGAAGACCAGCTACTACGACCTCCAGGAGACCATTACCTCACTCGGGATCGGCGAGGCGATCGTCACCGGTCTCTCCCCGAAGGGCGTCCCGACGCCCGTGGTGGCGACCCGAATGGTCCCGCCCACCTCACGAATGGGCCCGCTCCTGCCGGAAGAATTCCGGGCCGAAGCGGCCGAGTCGGACCTGATGCGAGAGTACGGAACCCCGATCGACCGGGAGAGCGCCCATGAAATCCTGGCCCGCCGGCTCGAACACCCCGAACCGCCCCCGGCGGCGGCCCCATCCCGGGGTCCGTTCCGCGAGCCGGAGCCACCCACCGCCCCGTCGCGTGCCGGGAAAGGTTGGGCGCAAGTCGCCGGCGGCGCGCTCCTGGGCGCCCTCACCAGTACCATGGCCAGAACCATCGGCCGGGAACTCGTCCGCGGCGTCTTCGGCATGCTCGGCGCCAAACGCCCCCGCCAAACCCGCCGCTCCCGCTGGTAGCCCCCCGGCGCTCAGCCGAGCGCCGAGCCCCCAGTGCCGAGTGCCAAAAACGCATAACTTCGTTTCCCCTTTTGCAGGGCCACGAAACGGCCGGCCAGCAAATGCTCGGCGCCGATGACGACCTCGGGCCCCGAGATCTTCTTCCCGTTGATTGAGAAGCCCTGACCTTGGAGGCCGCGCCGGGCCTCGCCCTTCGAGGCGGCCAGGCCGGTTTCCACCAAGGCATCGATCACCGAAATACCCGTGGCCAGACGGTCGGCTTCGACGCCGATCGTCGTGACCTCGCCCGCAACGACCGTCAACGTCTCGGCGTCGGCATCGGCCAAGGAACTTCCGCCGAACAACAACTCGCTGGCCGCCATGACCCGGTCGGTGGTGACGCTGCCGTGAACCCGGATCGTGACGTCCCGGGCCAGGAATCGCTGGGCCACTCGCCGGCTCGGGTCAGCGCTTTGCTCGGCCATCACCGCGGCAATCTCTTCCAGCGGCACGGTGGTGAAGGTCTTCAGCAACCGCTCGGCATCGGCGTCGTCGGTGTTGAGCCAGAATTGGTAGAACCGGTACGGCGACGTGCGCGCCGGGTCGAGCCAGATGTTGCCGCTCTCGCTCTTGCCGAACTTGGCGCCGCTTGCCGTGGTGAGGAGCGGGAGCACGGCGCCGTGCGCCTGCCCGCCTTGGCGGGAGATCAGCTCGATGCCGGCCGTGATGTTCCCCCACTGGTCGCTGCCACCCATCTGTAACTCGCACCCGGCGGTCCGATGCAGGTGGTGGAAGTCGTGGGCCTGGACCAGCATGTACGCAAACTCGGTGAACGAGATCCCACTCTCCATCCGGCTCTTGACCGAGTCCTTCTGGAGCATGTAGTTGATCGTGAAGTGCTTCCCGGTGTCCCGGAGGAACTCGAGCAGGCTCAAGCCGACCAGCCAATCGGCGTTGTTCCGGAGCGTGGCGGCGTTGGCCCCGCTGAAATCGAGGAACCGGCCCAGCTGGCCCTGGATCGCCGCTGCGTTGGCCGCCACCGTCTCGGCCGAGAGCATGGGGCGCTCGTTGCGCTTGCCGCTCGGGTCGCCCACCATGCCGGTGCCGCCGCCGATCAGCGCGATCGGCGTGCCGCCCAATCGCTGCAGCCACACCAGGGCCATGACCGGCACCAGATTGCCGACATGGAGTGAGTCGGCCGTCGGGTCGAACCCGACATAGCCGGTAATCGGCCCCTCGGCCAACCGGGCGGCCAAGCCGGGGGTGGCCTCGTGCAAGAGCCCGCGGGCGGCGAGGGTGGTCAGCAGAGTCGTCATTGGGAGGGAAAAACTACCACGTCCGGTGTCGTCTGTCTGCCCTTCCGCCGGTCTCCCCTTCCGCCTTACCTTGCCCTCATGGCCCCTCGTCTGTTCAAAAGCCTGTCGCGATGGTGGCACTCCCCGACGATTCGGTACCGGATTCTGCTCACGGTCGGAGCCGGCATCATGTTCGGAAGCTCCCTGGCGCTGGGCGCCTGGCTGAACGTCTGTGCCCCGGTCGGCTCGTGCCCTTCCATTGCCGGCCTCGAGTCCTACGACCCCGACCAGGCCTCCAAAGTCTATGCCGCCGACGGCCGCTTGGTGACTGATTTTGGACAGACCCGCCGGACCGTCGTTCCCCTGAAACAGATCTCACCGGCGGTGATCGCGGCCGTGCTCGCTACCGAGGACCGGCGGTTCTACCAGCATGGGGGCATCGACTGGTACCGGGTCCTCGGGTCGTTCAAAGCCCTGTTTGCCGGCAAACGGCTCCAAGGATTTTCGACCATCACCATGCAACTCGCGCGCAATCTCTGGCCCGATGAACTGCCGGCCGATATGCGCTCGGGGTTTCTCGGGGTAACCCGGAAACTCCGCGAGGCGCGGATGGCCTTGGAGATCGAGCGGAACTACCGGAAGGACAAGATTCTCGAACTGTATCTGAACCAGATCAATCTCGGGAACGGGGCGTACGGCGTCGAGACTGCGGCCTCCCGGTATTTCGGCAAGCCGGCCAAACAGCTCAACGTGGCCGAAGGCGCCATGCTGGCCGCCATTCCTCGGGCCCCGACCCGGTACAACCCCCGCCGGAACCCCGACTTTGCAGTGCAGCGGCGGAACCTGGTGATCAACCTGTTGCGCGACCAAGGTAAGCTGTCCCGGGAGTCGGCCGAGGCCTGGAAGGCCTATCCCCTGGCGCTCTCCTCCCGCTCCGATTTCAACGGCGTCGGCGATTACTTCGTGGAATATGTCCGGCAATTGCTCCAGGCCCGCTTTGGCTCGGAACTCTATCGTTCCGGGTTGCGCGTCTACACCACGCTGGATCTGGATATGCAGCAGGCGGCGGAACGGGCGCTTGAGGCGCAGTTGATCAAAATCGAGGAGGATCCCAAGGCGTACGGCAAGTTCCCGCATCAGACCTTTCGCCAGTATCTCGACCAACGAGATCCGAATGCCACCGAGGACGATCAGGGCCCGTTCTCGCCGTACCTCCAAGGCGCGATCACCACGATCGAAGTGAAGACCGGGTACATCCGGGCCTTAGTCGGCGGCCGCGATTTTGCCGACTCGAAGTACAACCGCGCCACCCAGGCCGAGCGGCAGGCGGGCTCGACCTTCAAGCCCTTCGTGTATTCGGCGGCGCTCAAGGCCGGCTACCGGCTGAGCGATATGTACGAAGACGGACCGGTCGCGGTCCCGTTGGACAATCAGCCGCCGTGGTCGCCCAAGAACTACGACAACAAGTACCGGGGCCGGATGAGTATGCGGGAAGGGCTCTACGATTCCCGCAATACCGTGGCGGTGCGGGTGGGGCTCGATGTCGGCGTCGATGCCGTGGTCAAGGAAGCCGCCGCCGCCGGGATCGCGAGCCGGATTCCGAGAGTGCCCTCGATCTTCATCGGGGCGGCCGAGGTTACCCCGCTCGAAATCACCTCGGCGTACGGGACCTTTGCCAATTTGGGCGTGCGGGTTGCGCCGGTTGCGATTCTTCGGGTCGAAGACCGGAGCGGCAACATCATCTGGCAACCCGAGAGCAAACAGACCCGGACCATGGACGTTGGGCACGCCTGGCTGATCCTCGACGGCCTTCGCGATGTCCTTCGAAAGGGCACCGCCGCCGGCGTCATGCCTCGGGCCGGAATCAACCTGCCCGCCGGCGGCAAGACCGGCACGACCAACGACGGAATGGATGTCTGGTTCATCGGCTTTACTCCGGATCTGGTGACCGGCGTCTGGATGGGCTTCGACCGCAAGCAGGTCATCATGCGGGACGCCCAGGGCGGCCGGCTCGCGGCCCCGGCCTGGGGCGCCATGATGAAAGACGTGTACGAGCGGCGCAAGGTGCCCCCCGCCTGGCCGATGCCCGCGGGTCTCATCTCGCTCGAGGTCGACCACTCGACCGGATATCTCGCCACCGGCGCCTGTCCCAAGGACAAGGTCGGGCCCGAGTTCTACTTCCCGGGAACCGAACCGACCGAACGCTGCCCGATCCACCGGTGAGCCTCGCGCCGGCCGTGAGAATCCGCCTAACGGCCGACTGGGTCGTCCCGGTCTCGTCGCCCCCGATCGAGCAGGGAGCGGTGTTGGTTGGCCCGGACGGCCGGATCGAAGCGGTCGGGGCCGCGGGCCGGGTGCCCGAGCCGCCTGGAGTCGTCACCCGGTCGTTTCCCGGCGCCGCCCTGATGCCGGGGCTCGTCAACACCCACACCCATTTGGAACTCACCGGGTTGGCCGGCCAGGTCGAGGAAACCGATTTCTCGGCCTGGATCCGTGGCGTCCGGGGGGTCAAGGCCGGTCTCGGCGCGGAGTGGTTCGCCGCCGCCGCCCGCCAGGGCGTGCGGGACGGGTTCGCGGCCGGGATCACCACCGTACTCGACACCGGGGACTCGGGGGCCGTTCTCCAGGCCTTAGTCGACCTCGGGGGTGCTGGGGTGGCCTACCAGGAGGTGTTTGGCCCCGATCCGGTCCAATGCGACGAGAGTATCCGGGGCCTTCGAGACCGGGTTCGGGAGCTCCGGCCTCACGCCCGGGGCCGGGTCCGACTCGGCGTGTCGCCGCATGCCCCGTACACGGTCAGCGGGCCCCTCTACCGGGCCGTCGCGGAGTACGCGAGGTCGGAAGGCCTGCCCCTCGCCGTGCACTTGGCCGAATCTCCCGCCGAAACGATGCTGGTGGCCGGCCACGTCGGTCCCTTTGCCGAAGCATGGAATGCCAGGGGCATTCCCCCAGTGGCCCGGCATGGAGACCTCGGGGCGGCCGCCCGGCGGTCACCGGTCAGCTGGCTCGATGCCCACGGGGTGCTCGGTCCGGACACACTCTGCATCCACACCGTGCAGCTCGACCAAGCCGATCTGGATATCCTGGTGGCCCGGCGGGTCCCGGTGGCCCACTGTCCCGTTTCCAATGCCCGCCACGGGCATGGGAACGCCCCGTTGGGGCGGTTGCTGGCGGCCGGGGTTCGAGTCGGGCTCGGCACCGACTCCGTGATCAGCGTCGGGCAACTGGATCTTTGGGCCGAAATGCGGGCAGCGGCCGCCTTGGCCGGGCTGACCCCGGGCCAGGCGCTGGCCCTGGCCACCGTGGACGGCGCCCGGTTGATCGGGGCCGAGGCCGAGGTCGGGTGGCTCGGGGCGGGTACCTTTGCCGACCTGATTGCGGTTGAGCTGGCGCCCGAGACCCATGACCAGCCGGTCGAGGCCCGCCTGCTGGCCGCCGGCCCCGGTAACGTTCTGGCCACATTTGCCTCGGGTCGGCCGGTCTTCCGGCGGGGGGGCGCTTGATCTTCCTACCCCCTTGTTCCTACAATGCTAGTGTCTCACGACGCGGAGAACTGGCGGTGCGATGTCTCGCGCTCAACGCATCATTTGAACCCCTGACGATGGTCCCGCTTCGGCGGGCCCTCCGCTTGGTGATCGACGGCAAGGCCGAGATCGTCGAAGCGGAGGGAGGGGAACAGATGCGGAGCGCGAGGCTCGCGCTCCCTAAACCGGCGATCATCCGGTTGGTCAAGTTCGTCCACGTGCCCCGGAAGTTCCGCCGGCAGGTGACGAACACCTTCCTGTTCGCCCGGGACGCCTACACCTGCCAGTATTGCGATCGGCATCAGAACGAACTTCGCCCCCGCGAGTGCCTGACCCGCGATCACCTGCTTCCGATTTCCAGGGGTGGTGGCAACGATTGGCGGAACGTGGTCACGGCCTGCAGCACCTGCAACACGAAGAAAGGCAACCGGTTGCCCGAGGAGTGCGGGATGCACCCGTCCACCTCGCCGATGGAGCCGCACTTCGTTCACTTGTCGTGGGCGGTTCGCCGGTTGACCCACACCCAGGCGAAGTACATCCGGCTGTTCTACGGCCCCGAAGCCCTCCGCGCCATCGGCGGGTAGGCTACTCCTCCGGCTTGACTTCGAATTGTTCCGATCGGGTGCCGAGCACTTGGCTCGGCAACCCCGCGATTCGGAGCAGGAACCGCCGGATCCCCCGCCCAACCACGGTTCCAGGCTCCGGGGTCTCGAGCGTCGGATCACCGGCTAAGAACTGTTCCAATTGGTCCAGGTCCTGGTCGGACAACGCCGTGATCCGCACCGACAGGGTGTAATAGAACCGCCCGGCCCGCGTCGGCATCCACTCGATCCGCTGGGGTTTGTCGAGTTCCCGGACCGCGGAATCGCGGACCGCGAACCGAAGCGGCCGGCCGGGCCGGCCCGAGACGACGCGGGTCACGGAGTACTCCTCCTGGAGCGGCTCCTTGATCACGATCGCCTGCCACTCGACCGACCCAAGAAACTCGTCGATCCAACCTTCCCGCGATCGCCACGACTCGAGCGTATACGACACCACCAGGGGCAGCGAATTGTCGAGCGCCTCGTCCCACCGCGGGTCGGCGAGGAGGCTCTTGAGGGAGACCACCGCCCGTCGGGCCCCGGTCCGGTGGACGGCGGTATCGAGACTCATCGAGACCACGACCGAGCGTGACTGGGCCTGTGCTCCCGAGCACACCGCCACCAGCCCGGCCACCACCAAGGACGATCGGCGCATCAAAATCGCCGCTGGAGTCGGAGGGCAAACCGGAACGACCGATTGACGGCCACCGATTTGGCGAGGTACACCCCGATCCCGCCGGCGTCGATGCCGACACCGACATCGGCATCCCATTCCCCGAACTTCGGGATCCGGTTGTTCGGCACTCGCCCGGGGCCGTCGCCGGTGAGCCAGGCCTTGCCGGCGTCCGCGAGCAGCACCAACTCCGCCCGTTCGATACCCAAGATCTGCTGGAAGGCGGCCAACTCGGCGTTCCGGATCCGGAACGGCAGGTTGATCGGCAGGTTGGTCCGGACTTCGAGCTGGGCGGCCAGGATCCGATCGCAAAGCGAAGCCTGGCTCTGGTCGGAAAACCCCGGTGGGGCGCAGTTCAGGTCGCGAAACCCGAACCCGGGCAGGATGTCGGGACCGCCTAACGACACGCGGCGCTGCACCGGCAACGGGTCGCCCCCGACCCACCCCGCGCCCAAGATCCGAAGGTTGATCCGAGTGTTCGGGTTGAACCTTGCGTATCGAGCCACGTCGAACCGGAGCTTCGAGGACGCATACCGACCCGGTTCGATCGGCGGCCGGACCGCGGCCGGGAGGGCCACCGGCGAGGCGTCGTCGCTCCGGCTGCTCTCGAAATCCGCGTGGAGTTTCCACCCGGTGGAGGGCCGGGCCTGGTCGTTTCGGGTGTCGTAGTCCACCGACAGCCTGCTGGTGCGATAGAACCCGTCATCGATCAGCGGATTCGGGCGCCAGGTGTCTTGGTTGCGGAGCAGGGAGACCGGATCGCTCGACGGGACCGAGCGCTCGTTGTCACCCCGAACCGACAGGCCGAGCCGGAGGGTCGACAGCGGCGCCACGCTGACGTAGCCCTCGAGGCCCCGGGCCTCGAAGTGATCGCGGTAGTCGCGCTGGAACAGAAAGGCCGACCACCCCGCCTCGCCTTTGGTCAACGGCTGGTCTTCGATCGGCTGGATCTGCCGGTAGCCGCGGGCCCCGAAGCTGAGCCACCGGCGGGCCGCTCCGGCCCGGAATTCAGTCGACACCACAAAGCCGATGTCGTCGCGGAGTTTGGTGCGATCGCTGGTCGGCCTGAAAATGCCCCGGAGATCGAGCCTCGCATCCGCTCGGTCGGAGCCCTGGGTCGTGAAGGAGGGCCCGAACACGATCGGCAGCCCTTCGACCCGGTTGTAGGTCCGGCCGGTCTCCAAGCTCAACTCGGTGTTGATCCGGCCGGTCTGGAACGACGTCCGCGCCGAGGCAATGTCGCCGAGCGGCTTCCGCCGTTCCCGCGCCTCGAGCAGGCCGTTCGGCTTTCGGAACACCGGTGCCAACGCGTCGTAGGTCGTCCGCTCGCCCTCGAGTCGTCCGCCCGGCCGGACCTCAATCCGCCCGCCGGTGACCAACACCGGCCCAAGGACCGTACCTCCCGGCCCGATGATCAAGTCGCCGTTGATGACAATGACCGACCCGGCGATGGTCCCGTTGACCCGGAGCGTCCCCCGGTACACCGCCACCCGCCCCTCCAACCGGGCCCCCGCCGGCAGCAAGAAGCTCCCGCCGAATCGCGTCGTCGCGCTATCGTTGAAGACCGCCACCACCTGCCGCACCACCTCGCCCGGCAGGCTCCGCACCACCGTCGTATCCGTCTCCGGCAGCGGCCGAATGATGACCAAACTATCCTGGGCCCAAGCTCTCCCCGCCCCCATGACCCCCAACCCGAAAACCAGCGCCCAAGCCGAGCGCCGAGTGCCGAGTGCCGAGTGCCGAGCGCCGAGCGCCGAGTGCCGAGCGCCGAGTCTCACGACAACCCCAACCGCTTCATTCGCCGGTACAAGTTGGCTCGGTCGGTCTGCAGCGCCCGGGCCGCCTCCGCCACGTTGCCTTGCGCCCGTGCCAGTCCTTCCCGGACCAACGCCCGCTCGTAGTCATCGAGCAAGTTGGAGAGCGAGCGCCCTTGGAGATCGAGACTCCCGGGCTGGGCAACCACTTCGGTCACCGGGCCGGGTTCGGTCCGCCCCCGGGAACGCGGCAACACCTGGCGAACCAGGGCGGCGTCGATTTCCGGACCCCCGATGATCGAGAGCCGCTCGATGACATTGGCCAGCTCCCGGACATTGCCGGGCCAGTCGTACGACGCCATCGACGCCAGGGCTTCGGCGGTGAAAGCCGGAGCCTGATGACCCCGAATTCGTTCCGCCAGATGGGCGATCAATGCCGGGAGATCCTCGAGCCGATGCCGAAGCGGGGGCAGTTCGATCGGAAACACAGCCAGCCGGAAGTACAGGTCTTCGCGGAAGGTGCCGGCGGCTACCGCTTGGTCCAGTCGCTGGTTCGTGGCCGAGATGACTCGGACGTCAACTCGCTGGACCCGCTCGGCGCCGAGTCGCTGGATCTCGCCGGTTTCGAGGACCCGAAGCAACTTGGCCTGCGCCTCCAAGTTCAGATCGCCGACTTCGTCGAGAAACAGGGTGCCCCCGTCGGCCAGTTCGAACCGGCCCATCCGCCGCTCCGTGGCCCCGGTGAACGCGCCCCGTTCATGGCCGAACATCTCACTCTCGACCAAGTCGCGCGGAATCGCGGCGCAGTTCACCGACACGATCGGCTTTCCGGCCCGACGCCCGGCCTGGTGAATCGCGTTGGCCACCAGTTCCTTGCCGGTACCCGACTCCCCGTACACCAAGACGCGGGCCTCGGTCGGGGCTACCTGCGAAATCGCCTCGGCCACTTTCCGCATGCCCTCGGTCGTGCCCACCATCTCGATCCGGGGCCGCTTGAGCTGGGACTTGAGAGCCCGGTTCTCGGCCTGGGTCCGGGTCAGTTCCAGCGCCGACCGGAGCGTGATCAACACCGCTTCGGGTGTCAGGGGCTTTTCGAGAAATTGGAAGGCGCCGTGCTTGATGGCCCGGACGGCGTCGGTCAGCTGGGCCTTGCCGCTCATCATGATCACCGGGACGCTCTCGTCACGTTCCCGGATTTTTTCCAAGGTCGCGATCCCGTCAGGCCCCGGTGGCATCATTAAGTCGAGCAGGATCGCGTCGGGGTGGTCGCCGTCGATGGCGAGGAGGGCCGCGTTGCCGTTCGGGGCTTCGGTGACATCAAAGCCCTCCGACTTGAGCAAGGCCCCGAGCATCCGCCGGATGTTGGCTTCGTCGTCTACGATCAAGACGCGTGTGGTCATCGTTGGTTCGTCCGCCGGTCCGCGACTCGGCGCTCCACGTAAGGTCGGTCGGTTGGTCGAGTCTTGGCGCTTTCAGGCAAGAGCGGGAGCCAGATCACGAACGTTGCCCCCCCGCCCGGCGTCTCGGCCACCTCGATCGTGCCCTGATGCAAGTCGACCGATTGCTTCACGATGGCGAGGCCGAGACCGGTGCCGTCGCTCTTCTCCGTGAAATACGGCTCGAACACCCGACTTCGTTTCGTCGGGGGAATTCCGGGGCCTTGGTCTGCAATGGACACCCGAACCCCCCCCTGCCACGGACGGATGGTCACCTCGATTCGGCCTTCCCCGAGCATGGCTTCGGCGGCGTTTCGAATCACGTTCGCAAACGCCCGCCGGAGGGCGTCATAGTGACCCACCACGTGAGGCGTTTCGGGGGTGACCTGGAGGTGCCCTTCGATCTCCACGGGCAACGACGTCCGGAGCAACTCGCCCAGCAGTTCGCCCAAGTCGACTTCAGCCGGCGGCCCTTCCGGGAGCCGGCCGAGGTTGGCAAAGTCCCGCGCCAGCTGTTCCAGGCGGCTCGATTCGGTCCGGAGCACGTCCAACGCCTCTTCCTGCTCCGGATTGGCGTTCCGACTGAGCGAGGTGACGGCAAATCGGATCGGCGTGAGAGGGTTCTTCATTTCGTGGGCAACCCGGCGGGCCACTTCTCGAAACGCCCGGAGCCGCTCGGACTCGAGCTCGGACCTCCGGGCCTGGGCCAAGCCGGCGGCCATGTCCCGGAGGGCCGTTCGGAGCGAAGCGAACTCCGGGGCGCCCGACCGCGGCGGGTCGGCCGGCAGCGGTTCGTTCCGTTGGATGTGGCCGGTCCACCCCACCAATTCGTCGATCGGCCAGCTGAGCTGCGCAGCCAGATTCCGGCCGAGAAAGATCGCGGCGTAGAACAGCACCGTGCCGAGCACGGCCAGCAGGATGGCGCGGCCGTAGGTCTCCAGGCGCTTGTAGATATAGGCCTGCTGCGAGACCCGGAGGGCCTCGTTGAGACGGACTTTGTAGTGGTTGAGCGCCTGGACTTCCGGCGGGGAGAGGCGAGTGGTGTCGAGGGTGTTGAGGAGTCGAATCCCGGATTCACGGAGGGGGCGGACGACGGCTTGAGCGGCCTTGGCGGGGTTGTAGCGGATCGTGGAATACGCCCACCCGAACATCGCCATGGCCGAGGGCAGGGCGATCAGGAACAGGGTGAGGGAGATCCGCCCGCGAAAGGTCAGCCCGCGCATGAGTCAAATAGTAACGTCTCATGAGTGGAATCGGCGCACTCTAGCGGCCGTCCCGGGGACGGCCGGTTTCTACTCGGACCCTGGGCGCATGACCAACGGCGAGGTAGACCGGCCGGCGCTTGGACTGCCCGCTGTGGCTCGGAGGCCGGCGAGCCCCAGCCAACCCAGTGAAATCGCGGCCAGCATGAGTTTGAGGGCGGCTTTGCCCGCTCCAATCTCGACGCCTCGACGGAGCTCCTCTGACGTGGCCCGGCGCACCTCTAACGCATCGAGGCCAAACCCAGTCACCGCAATGACCAGGATGACGGCAACCACGAGACTCGTGATCGCAGCAGTCCGGGTGGTTCGGCGGTGCCCCGAGAACCAGGACACCATCAGCACGACCATCACGCCGAGCAAGGGGGTCAAGAGGTAGCCCGAGAGGATCCCGACCGCTCCGTAGCGCCATTCAATTTGAGAGGGGGCAAATGGCCAGACCGTGGCCCCAAAGTCCAAGACCGAGAGCCCGATGAGGAGGAGGGCCAGGTAGTAGAGCGGCCCGGCAAAGCCCCCGAGTTGAGCTGGTTTGCTCATGGTCTGGTCTCCAGAAAAGGTTGGGCGGCTAGCCACAAATAACAAGCGGGCCTTACGGCCCGCCTGGAGGTTGTCGGTTGAGCTTCGGAACTAGCTCTTGGCCTGCCGCCGGCGGCGAAGGAATGTAGCGCCACCCAAGCCGACGAGGCCAGTCGCGAGGAGGCCCATGGTGGCGGGCTCCGGCGCCAAGGTCAGGTCGCCCCGGATGTAGAGCTGCTCCTGCTTGCCGCAGCCATTCCACGGGCCGCGAGTGGGCCGGGCCGCGGCACATCCCGCGACGGCCACATCCGTCAACACGTAGACGTTGTTGTAGACGTACTTCTGGTAGTTCGCAGCGGAGAGGTTCGTCCAACCTTGGACTGCGGCAATATCCGACGGGAGGGTTAACCACGGGCTAGTCGGGGTCATCAGGTGCCAAATGGCGGCGTGGATGAAGCCCCACTGCGTGACAGCCGTCGTCCGGAACTGGGCCGCGAGCCAGGCTGCCTGCTGGTATCTGGCGAGACCCTTGGTGCTGCCGAACCGGGTGGTTCCCAGGCCAACGGTTCCATCCAACTTCGTGGCGTTTACTTTGAAGCGGTTGCCGGGCGAGATGTGGTTCATGAAATCGACGCACCAGACATCGATCCCCTTCCCATCCAGCTCGGCTTTGTAAGTCCCGACCTGAACGCCGAACGCCACCTTCCCGCTTCCCCTCACAAACTTGAAGTCGGCCTGACTCTGAGCCGAGGCAGGGGCGGCCATCGCGAGGACGAGGGCGATGGTGGAAGTGATCCGTGGATAGTAGCGCAAGGGAATGCCTTTCAACCGTGTTACGGGCTTCTGCAAAGCCCGGTGCGTGTTCGTTCTCGGAAGGTGACAAAGCAAAGCGCATGCCGACCAATTTCCGGTCACTGACTCCGTGACATAGAACACCTCAAGTTGTTTTGTTGCAGCTAGTTACGATCCAGACTAAGTTGCTGGGTCGGCCGGACATCGGGCCAATCGGAAGCCGGGTTGATCTCAGGGTGTCGCGCCAGTGCTTCAACAGTGGCGTGGCAACAGCGAGTTCCGGCCGCCCGTAGAGGACGGCTTGTGGCCGTCCCTGCTGTAGTTGGCTGCAACCAAACGACATGAGTGCATCTTCTTGCATTACATTTCCCCTGTGGCATCCGTCCTGCAGTTGCAGGGGCGGGCAAATCGTCGTTGCGAACAACTTACCGATTTCTAGGTAGCCGCATGCTCCTGTTTCGTGGGCCGTCCCGCATGATCGTGATGGTTTGCCTCCTGCTCGGATTGAGCTTGGCTCCCTCCGTTGCCGAGGCTCAGAGTTTGTCCGGTGGCTCGCTTCGCGGCGTCGTAACGACCGCCAATGGGGAGCCAGTCGTCGGGGCCCAAGTCACCCTCGAGTCGGCTGACCGAAGCGCTATTCGGACGGTCGAAACCGGGCAGGACGGGTCGTTCGGGTTTTCCTTCCTGACCCCGGCCTCCTACAACGTGCTCATCGAACAGATCGGCTTTCAGCCGGTCCGGCGGTTGGGCATCACCGTTCGGGCCGGACAGCGGGCTGCCGTCCGGATCGAAATCGAGCGCAAGCCGCCCCCCGTGACCACGGTCACCGAGATCGATGCCCCGGTGGTCACGACCGGCCTGTTGAGCGGTCGTTTGGTTGCCGGTTCTGAGCTGCACGATCTGGCCCGGTTCCCCGATCTGACGGATGGGGTCCGCGGCACCACGAGTTTCCTCTCGAGCTTCGACGCCAGGTCGGGACTTGGTCTCGCCGGCCTCGGCGCGCCTGCCGCTGGATCCCGCTTGTTTGTCGATGGCGTTCCGGAACTTCTGGTCAGCCATCCCGGACTCCCATCTCTGGCGGCTGAGACCCCGATCTTCTCGCGGAGCGGGCTCGACCAAGTCCTGATCTTCGGGAGCGGCTTCGACAGCGAGTGGCGGGGCAGTGCGGGCCCCTTGGTCGCCGCGCAGACTCGGTCCGGCGGGAACCGCCTCACGTTCGAGCCGTACGCCCGGTTCTCCACCGCCAAACTGGGTGGGGTGCCCGCCGCCAATCCTTCCGACAGTGCCGCGACGTCGTTTGCGGTTGGAGCATCGCTGCGGGGCGCGATCAAGCCCGACACCGCCTACTTCGCGGTTTCCGGCGACTACCGCTCGGAAGAACTCCCGTCGGCGTTCCCCTGGCTCACGGATTCGGCCCGGTACCGCGGCAGTCCGGTGCCACTGGCATCGTCCCTGGCGGCCATCGCCTCCGACAGCTTCGGGACGAACCTCGCTGCGGCGACGAGCCCGGCCGTTCGGACCTGGAAAGGTGGCAACGGGCTGGCCCGGATCGATTGGCGATTCGGTCGGCGGCACGCGTTCTACGCCCGGGCCGGGTTTGCCGCGTGGAAAGAAACCAACCCGGGCATCGCGACCGATGTCGGCAACGACGCCGGTGCTGGGCTTGATGCCCGGGATTTTTCGACGGCCGCCGCGCTGACTTCAACGGGCGAAGCCATGGCCAATGAATTCCGCTTGGGCGTATCGAACACCCGGAGAGATTGGACCGATAGCGGGTTGCCGGCGACCATCTTTGCGGCCGAAGGCGTTCGCGTCGGCGGCCACCAAGCCCTGCCTGGGACCTTTCAAACCCGAGTGGTCAGCCTGACCGATGCCTTTCAGTTGGCGAGTGGTCCGCACACGATCAAAGTCGGCGGCAACGTCGACCTGGGGCGCCACGAGCAGGATTACAGCTATGGTCGGGCCGGCCTCGTCTACTTCGGCGACCTCACCGAATTTGGGGCCGGGCGAGGCCTTCGGGTCCAAACGACCGCTGCCGTGCCGAACGCCGAGTTTACCACCAGCGACCTCGGGCTGTTCGCCGAAGACGTCTGGACCGTTTCTCCGGAGTTTCAGGTGGTCTTTGGCATTCGATACGACCGGCGGCGCTTTGCAGCCGGGAAACTCGCGCTGAACCAGAGTTGGCTCACGGCAACCGAAATCCGAACCGATGCCGCGCCCGAGGATTCGAAAGGGGTTTCGCCCCGCGTCGGGTTCGTGTGGGATGTCCGAGGCGCCGGCACCTGGGTTATCCGAGGCGGGGCCGGATGGTTTGTGAACGGTCTCGACCCGCGCCTGTTTGCCGAGGCCGTCACTACCGGGGGCGGCCTGACCGTTCGCCGTGCCTTTGGTACCGGGGATTGGCCGACCGGCCTTCCCGCCGGCGGGACGACCGGCACTGCCCTGACCTTCTTCACCGACAAATTCAGAGCGCCCCGGACCGCCAAAGCGGAAGCCGGCCTCGAGGGGTTGATCGGGAGCGGCATCACGCTGCAGGTCAACGGCGGCTATTACCACACCGACTATCTCCCTCGCCGGCTCGACCTCAATCGGCCGACCGGCCTTGGGCTCACCACCGAGGGCCGGCCACTCTTTGGGACCCTCGCCAAGTCGGCCGGCTTGGTGTACGCCGTACCCGGTTCCAATCGCCGGTTCGCCGACTTCGACTTGGTCTCCGCCCTGGTCCCGACCGGGTTCGTGGACCACTACGAGGCGACTCTGGCCTTGGAGCGCCGATCAGCGGTCGGTCTGACCATGCTCGCGTCGTACACCTATTCGAAGACCCAAGACAATATCGTCGGTCGACTGACCGCCGATCCCGCCGACCAACTCAACCCGTTTCCTGGCGGCCTCGACGGCAAGGATTGGACGGACGGTCGATCCGATCTCGACATCCCCCACCGGGTGGCGGCAACCTTCCAGTATCGGACCCGCGGTCCGAGCCGCGTGCAGTTCACCGGTCGGTGGCGGTGGCGTTCCGGTCTCCCGTTCACGGCCGGATTCCGGCCGGGCGTCGACGTCAATGGCGACGGTGGCGGTGGCAACGACCCCGCCTTCCTCGACTCGGCCGTGCCGAACGTGGCGGAGGCGCTCAATCGGGGCACCTGCGGCCAAGGGGCCACCAACGGATTCGCGATTCGAAATGGTTGTCGGGAACGATCGGTTCAGAGCCTCGACCTCGGTTTCAAGTTCGCCCTGCCCATCGCGACCAAGGGAGGCAGTCGGGTGATGATCTCCGCCGACGCCTTCAACGTAGTGTCGACGACGACCGGTGCTACCGATCGCGCCCTCTTCCTGGTTGATCCGGCCGGAGCTCTGTCGGGCACCGCCCGGATCCGGTTG
Organism: Gemmatimonadota bacterium; assembly: GCA_031375485.1. Classification (GTDB taxonomy): domain Bacteria; phylum Gemmatimonadota; class Gemmatimonadetes; order Gemmatimonadales; family GWC2-71-9; genus SHZU01. The sequence continues at coordinate 54,968 of JANMHX010000287.1, forward strand.
CCGCTCGTCACCAACCCGGGTTTTGGCACCCTCCAGAACCGTCGAGGCGAACCGCGCTTCGTGCGGCTCGGCCTCAGCATCGAGTATTGACCATGACCACTTCTTCTCTTCGATATCTCCTCCCGGCGGTCGTCGTCACCCTTGGGGCCTGCGAGAACGCGGGCGTGGGACTCGAGACCGGGATCGAACGCCGGAACGCGGTGACCGTCGGCGTCTTCCTCGATCGGGACGGTTCCCGGACGGCCACGAGCCTCGATACGGTGTTCGCGAACGTTCGGGTGGCGCTGTTGGTCAAAGGCGCCCTCGACACCTTCAAGATCGTGACCACGAATGCGCTCGGATTCGCGCGCTTCAACGACGTTCCCCTCGGGCAATATCGGGTCGCGCTCGACCCGCGGACCGTCGGCGATACGATTCAAGTTCAGGCGATCGATTCCGCCGAGGTCCGGGTTCAAGCGCGGGACACCAATACCGTCGTCATCGCCCGGCTCGGGTATCCGGAAGTCACCATCCGCCAGGCCCGGAACACCCCCCCCGGCCGACGGGTCTTTCTTCGGGGAGTGGTCCTCTCCGGTGTTCAGTCGTTCCGGGACACCACCTCGCACGTGGTCGACAGCTCCGGTCAAGTCCGTCTGACCCGGGTGGCACTCCGCGGGGGGCTCGTCGGCAATACCCCGGGCGACAGCGTGAGCATCCTCGGGGTGACTGGCACCCGGGCGGGCCAGCCCGTACTCGATTTGGCCGTCTTGGCCCGATTCGGCGTCCGGCCGGCGCCGGTGCCGTTGGCGGTAGGAACCGGGCCCGCCGGCACCGCCAACAACGGCGCGCTCGACGCGGCCTTGGTCCAAGTGACCGGCGCGATCATCAGCGACACCCTGACCGTGGCGCCGGATTTTGAGATCAAGGCCTCCGACGGGTCCGGTGTCTTGAGGATTTTGCTCGACGGCAATCTCAATTTTGCCCGATCGAACTTCCGTCCCAATCGATCGATCAATGTTCGAGGGGTACTGGTACCGACTGGGGCCGGCACCTGGAGCCTCAAGCCCCGGGATGTGAACGATGTCGTGTTCAACTGACCTGGCTGGCCGGCATGGTGCCCACTCCGGTCATGGGAGCCCCTCAGCTCTTCTCGATTGACGTCGAAGAGCACTTTCAGGTCAGTGCCTTCGAACGGTTTCTGCCTCGAGAGCAGTGGGATGCCCAGCCCTCCCGGGTCGAGGAGGGCATGGACCGCTTGCTCGATCTGCTCGCCCGCCGTCAGGCCAAGGCCACCTGTTTCATTCTCGGTTGGGTCGCCGAGCGCCATCCCGGCCTCGTGCGCCGGATCGCGGCGGCTGGACATGAGATCGCTTCGCACGGCTGGTGGCATCGCAAGGTGTCGTCGCTAACGGCCGACGAGTTCCGGTCTGACCTCCGGCAGTCGAAGCAGCTCCTCGAGGACCTGGTTGGCCGGCCCGTCCATGGATTCCGGGCCCCGAGCTTTTCGATTCGGCCGGGTATGGAGTGGGCCTTCGATGTCCTGCTCGAAGAAGGCTACCGGTACGACTCGAGTCTGTTCCCGATCCGCCGCCCCGACTACGGCTACCCGGATGCGCCACCAGAACCCCATCACATTGCGTGCGCCTCGGGCCGATTGCTGGAACTGCCGATGGCCACCATCGCCATCGGCCGCTGGCGGCTACCTGCGGCTGGTGGGGGCTATCTCCGGCACCTTCCGTTCTGGGTGACCCACCGCGCGGCCGCGGAGCGAGCAAAACGGGGCCTCACCGGGATGTTCTATATCCACCCCTGGGAAGTTGATCCGGATCAACCGCGCCTCCCGGTCGGCCGGATCACCGGCCTTCGCCACTACCGGGGCCTCGAGAATACCGTGGGTCGCCTGGAACGGCTGCTCGGCGAGTTTGAGTTCACTTCGGTGGCCCGGTGGCTCGAAACCGCCACCGGTTCGCCCCCATGCTGACGGTTCGGCGGTTCGACGGGCCGGCGGGTGAGTGGGATGCTTTTTTGGGCACCCAACCGGACGCCACTCACTTCCACCGTTTGGGCTGGAGTCGGGTTCTGCAGGGGTCCCTTCGGCACCAAAGCGTGCCGCTTGCGGCGGTGGATGCGTCGGGAGCGCTCCACGGAGTGCTTCCGCTGGCCTCGGTCAATTCACTCATCTTCGGCCGCTACCTCGTTTCGATGCCCTTCGTGAGCTACGGCGGGCCGCTGGGCACCGACGAGGCGGTCCTGGCGCTGACCGCCGAAGCCGTCTCCCGCGCCAAGCTCGGTCGGGCCAAGCTCCTCGAGCTCCGAAGCCGTCGGGAGCTCCCGATCGGGTTGGTTCCCTCGCTCCGGAAGATCACGGTGGTGCTCGACCTTCCGAACGATCCCGCCGTACTCCTGAAGGGGTTTTCGGCCAAGCTCAGGAGCCAGATCCGCAAGCCGGAAAAGGAAGGGGTTTCGGTTCGGTTCGGGGCCGATCAGGTCGAGCCCTTCTACGCCGTGTTTTCCCGTCACATGCGGGACCTTGGAACCCCGGTAATGCCCCGGGCCTGGTTCAAGATGATTGCGGCCGAGTTTCCTGAGGACGCGTGGTTTGGTTGCGCGTGGCTGAACGGGGCACCGGTCGCCTGCGGCGCGGGGTTTCGATGGGCCGACGAATTCGAGATCACCTGGGCCTCGGCCCTCAAGGAGCACAACCGGCTCGCCCCCAACATGCTGCTCTATGCCGCGTTCATGGATCGGTCGATCGAGCACGGGGTTCGCCGGTTCAACTTCGGGCGTTGTACGCCGGAGTCCGGAACCCACCGGTTCAAGCGGCAGTGGGGTGGCCGAGACGAGCCGTTGTATTGGTACCAGTGGTCGCCCGGGGCCCAAGCGCCCGCCGCGACGCCGAACCCCGATCAGGGGATGCTGGCGTTGGGGCCCCGTCTGTGGCGGCACCTGCCCCTGGTGGTCGCCAATTGGATCGGGCCACGCGTCGTCCGGGGGATTCCGTGACGGGGAGCGGCGTGGCACCGGCGTCCCAGCCCCAAGCCGTCCGCGGCGGGGGCGAAATCAGGTCCCTCACCGGACTCCGATTCCTGGCGGCCTTCCACGTCATGTTGTTTCACAATACCGTCGGATTTCACAGCCACCTGCCTGGGTTGGTCATCGCTTTCATCAACATGGGCGACCTCGGGGTCACCTTGTTCTTCGTTCTGTCGGGGTTCGTCCTGGCGTACACCTATCGCGGACGGGCCCGGGAGAACCTGCCGGGGTTCTGGTCCGCCCGGTTTGCCCGGGTCTACCCGGTTTACCTTCTTGGTCTGGTGGCAGCAGTGCCGATCTTCATCACCGACCGGCTGCCCGAGATGCAGCCGCACCAAGTCGCGGTGACGCTGGTGTCGGTACTCACCCTGACTCAGGCGTGGTTCCCGGCTTCGGCATGCAAGCTGAATTGCCCCGGATGGTCATTGTCGGTCGAACTCGTCTTCTATCTGCTGTTCCCCTTTCTCGCGGCGGGGTTGGCGCGTCTCGGTCGCCGTCCGCTGCTCGCCGTTGCGCTGACGTGTGTGGTGGCCTCGTTCGCTTTCCAATTTCTGCAGCCTCTGGTCACCGATGCTCTGTATCCGCGAGCCGGGTTCCCGAACGAGGTTCGCCTGATGGTAGGGGCCAACCCGCTCTACCATATTCCTAGCTTTGTCATCGGCGTGTGCCTGGGCCTCTGGTACGCCTCAGGTGGCGTATTGCCAGCCGCGGCGGTCGTCACCGCCACGGCCGCCGGCGTCGCTGTCGTCCTGTATGCCTCAGGCAGTCTACTCGATAGTGTTGTTCGAGAGAGCGTCCTCCTGCCGTTGTACGCGGTGATCGTACTTGGCTTGGCCTCGCACCAAACGGGTTTGTCGCGGTGGCTCGCGACGCCCAGCCTAGTCCTGCTCGGGAAGGCAAGCTATGCACTGTACCTGCTGCATGCGTCGCTCAGCCCCCTCGCGAAGCGATACCTCTTCGATCCGGGCGCCGACCGGGCCGATGGCTCCGGGTATATCACGGTGATGGCGTTCTTTGCTTTGTATTTCAGCGGGGCGGTGTTGATCTCGGTAGCGGTATACCATTTCATTGAGGAGCCAGCCCGCCAATGGCTACGGCGAGCGTTGAGTGGCCGTTCGAAGGCCGCTGCATGATCGGATGGCATCAGCTCCCGGTTTGGTCGCCGATTAGCCTGCGGTCGCTGGCCGGTGCGCTGCCAGCCGCAACCCGCGGTTCGGGTCATCGCAAGCTCCGCGAATTGCTCTCGGCAACGTACCCGCGGTCCGAGTTCGTTCTGGCTGACAGCGGGACCAGCGCCTTGGCGATTGCAATGCTGGTGTCTGCCCCGCCTGGGCGGACACCGCGGATTGCTCTCCCGGCCTACGGTTGCTTCGATCTGGTGACTGCGGCCGATATCGCGGGGGCCGAAGTGGTATTCTACGATCTCGACCCCGCCACCCTCGCTCCACGATCGATCGACCAGGCACTGGCCAGCGGGGTCGATGCGGTGGTCGTGGCGCACTGGTTCGGGCTGCCGGTCGATCTGCTTCCAATTCAGCGAGCGGCTCAGGCCGTTGGCGTCCTGCTGATTGAGGATGCCGCCCAGGGTCTCGGGGTTCGGGTGGGCCCCCAACCGGCGGGGGCCACCGGAGATTTTGGGATTCTCAGCTTCGGACGGGGAAAAGGCCGGACCGGAGGCCGGGGCGGGGCGCTGGTGATGCGTCCCGGTGCCTCGAGGCGACCCCTCCCGCCATTTGGCGCTCCCAAGTCCGGCTGGAAGACCGCCGCTCAGCTAGCCACCCAATGGCTCCTCGGTCGGCCCGAGACCTACTGGGTGCCGGCGTCGATCCCCGGTCTCGGGCTCGGAGTCACCCATTACCATCGCCCCCACCCAGTGGGGTCGCTAGAGGGTTTCGCCGCCGGGGCGGTGGCTGCCATTTGGGATCGGTCGGACCAGGAGACCGCCGTCCGCCAACGACAAGCCGAGTCCTGGCGGCGACTGATTGCCGAACTCGGGGTGGGGGAATCGTTCACCCCAGAGCCTGGAACCACGGCCGGGTGGCTCCGGTTTCCGGTTCGTCTCGATCCGGCGAGCCGGTCGCGGGTCGGGGCCGCGCGTGAATTCGGAGTGATGCCTGGGTATCCCCGGTTGCTACCCGAGCTTGAGCCCCATCGGGCGGTCTTCCTACCGCCGAATAACGACTACCCGGGCGCTCGCGAACTGGTCCAGAGCTTGGCGACATTCCCGACCCATAGTTTGGTCAAAAAACGAGACTGGGATGGTTGTGTCAGGGCATTTTTCCGCCCCGGGGTCAATGCCTCGGGCGGGGCATGATTCCTGCAGCCTTTGTCGGTCGGTTGATAAGGGGTTAACATGTTGTCCAACATGACTTTAGGTCCTTGGAGTTTCGTGGGCCGGCGCTTGGCATTGGCGGCCGGGGTCGGGGCCCTTTTTGGCTGCGCCGCCGATCCCACCCCGGCGCCATCGACGGTTTCTCGGATTGTAGTCAGCTCGGTCCCAGCTACGGCCAGGAACGGCGAGCCGCTGGCCCCCGCGCCTGTCGTTCAGCTCGCGGATGGGTCGGGCGCTGCCGTTGCCAAACGGGGTGTGACGGTCACGGTGGTGCTTGAAGGCTCCGGTCGGGTTGATGGCGTGGTCGAGGCCCGGACCGACGATGACGGGAAGGCCCGGTTCCCGAACTTGGCCATCTCCGGACCGGTTGGGTCGTACCGCTTGGTGTTTGCGACTCAGGGGCTGTCGGCCGTGGCTACCGATCCGGTCCAACTGACCCCGGGACGCCCGGTCGCGATGATTGCGGTCCGGGGCCTCAACGCGACCGGCGAAGTGAGCCAGCCGGTCGCTGAATCGCCGGTCGTTAGGCTCGACGACGGGTCAGGCAATCCGGTTCCGGATGTGGAGGTCAGCTTTCAGGTGGTCGCCGGCGGTGGATCGCTGGCCGGCGCAACGGCCCGGACTCGCTCGGATGGAACGGCCGCCGCCGGAGAGTGGATGCTCGGGCCGACCCCCGGCCTCAACAAACTGTCCGTTTCAGCCTCAGCCATAGCTTCTCCGCTTGAGTTTACGGCGACCGCGGTCCTCGGACCCCCGGCGGCGCTCGTGGTAATCAATTCGGCCGTTCCAAGCCAAGTCGCCGGGACTTCGATCGACACCACCGTTCGAATCAAGGTGACGGACCGGGCCAACAACCCGATCGCGGGCGTCCGGGTTGCCTTCAGTGTCACGGGAGGGGGCGGGACGGTCACCGGCGGCAATCCCCTCACGAACGCGGACGGCATTGCCCTCCTCCAGAAGTGGAACCTTGGTCCGGAACCAGGCGAGAACACGCTGGCGGCTACGGTCACCGGCCTAACGGCAACGACGATCCGGGCGACGGCCACGCCGGTGCCCGTTGAGATCCTGGCCGGGCAAGCTCAAGTCGCGTTCGTGGGAGATCCGCTCGCCGATTCCTTGGTTGTCAGGGTGGTCAACGGCGCAGGCGTGCCCAAGGCGGGCGTCACGGTCACGTTTCAGGTGACCGCTGGTGGGGGCCAAGTCTCGCCGGCCTCCGCCGTCACCGATAGCACGGGGCGGGCGGCCACGGAGTGGGTGCTCGGCTCCGGCGGGGGCCCGCACACGATCAGAATGTCCGCCGTGGGAGCCGCACCCACGGAAGCCACGGCCACCGGGGAGCGCTTCGTTCAGATCTCCGCCGGGTTTCGGCACGCCTGCGGGCTGTCGGAATCCGGGCAAGCATACTGTTGGGGGGACAACGGTTACAAGCAACTGGGCGGCAAGATTAAGCAGTTCGGGCAGTATCGCAACCCGGTGAAGGTCAACACCGGAGTCAATTTCGTTTGGGTGGCGGCCTCAGCCGGTGGGAACTTCAGTTGCGGGCTCGCCGCTGACAGTACCGGTTATTGCTGGGGCAGTAATAACCATGGGCAGCGCGCCGATGGGCAGGCACCGAACTTCCAAAGCGCGAACCCGTATCCGACCCCGCTCGTTGGCGGACTTAGGTGGAAAGTGCTCACGGTCGGGGGAGATCATGCGTGCGGAATCTCCGTCACCGGCGAAGGGTATTGCTGGGGCTCCAATACCGGATCGCTTGGCGACGGCACGACGCTCGACCGAGCCGCGCCGACCTTGGTGGTGGGCGGGCTGCTTTGGAAGACTATCGAGGCGGGCCAGGCCCACACCTGCGCGGTCTCGACCGCCGACGAACTCTATTGCTGGGGTTTGCGGAACGCCTTTCAGGCCGGGCCGAACGACTACCTATTGAGCCCAACCCAGATCGTGACACCAGAAGTCTTCGTGGCGGTGACGGCTGGGTGGTACCATACCTGCGGCCGGACCGCCGCGGGGGCCGCCTACTGTTGGGGTCGAAACGACGCCGGGCAACTCGGAACCGGGGCCAACAGTTCGGTGCCGCTTTTGGTCAGCGGCGGCCAAGTCTGGGCGGAGGTAGTCGGCCGGGGGAATACCACCTGCGGCCGCACCACGGCGGGAGCCACGTACTGTTGGGGTGAGAATTCGGCTGGCGAGGTCGGCGACGGCTCGCTGGTTGACCAGCCCACCCCCGTCTTGGCCGCAGGAGGTCTCGTTTCAACTCAAGTGGGGGCAGGGGGGGCGTTCAGCTGCGCGATCGTCGGGGCCCGACCGCTCTGTTGGGGACAGAACAACTACGCCCAGATCGGGGACGGGACGACGACCAACCGGGCCGTTCCCACTCGGGTCAGGTTTTGAACGAAACCCGTGGTCGGACATTTCGGGGCTGGCCGCTCGGCCTCGTTGTGGCCGGGGGGATCGTGGTGGCCGGCTGGCTCCGGCTTCGCCTCGCACTGAATCGGGAGCTCTGGCTCGACGAATCGCATTCAGCGTTGCTGGCCCGGATGCCGCTAGGCGACCTTCTGCAGTACGTTCGCGGCGATGTCCATCCCCCAGGGTACTTTCTTGCCTTGAACCTCTGGGCCCGAGCCTTCGGCGATAGCGAGGGGGCCCTTCGATCTTTCTCGATGATTGCGGTCGCATTGGCGACGCTCGGCATCTTCAGAGTGGCCCGAAACGCCTTTGGGCCATGGTACGCCGCGCTGGCCTCCCTCCTCTTCGGGCTGTCGCCCGTCCTGGTGTTCTACGGGACCGAGGTTCGGATGTACGCCCTCACCATTCTTTGGGCCGTCCTTACGCTGGTTGCCTACCAGAAGCTGCTGGCTGATCCCGCCTCGACGCGGGGCCGGGCGGTAAGCATGGGGCTCTTGGGAGCGCTCACCTTCCTGACTCACTATATCGGGCTCTTCTTCCTGGGTGGTCTGTACCTGCACTGGGCGTATCAGGTATTGCGTCGCCGGCTCGATGCGCGCCGTCTGTTGCTGGCGGGTGCCGTCACCACGATCCTTGCGGCACCCTGGGCGCCGGTCCTGATCGAGCAGCGGACCCGGAAGGAGAATCTGCGGGTAGCGGAACAGGCTGCGCACGCCGACCCGACCGCCCTCAGCTTTGGGGTCGAAGCCAACCCCGACCGACCCGTGCTCGCCAATCTTCGGGCGCTGGTCGAAAATGGGGCCAGCATCCTTGGTGTCTATCCCGCCGACCACCGGCTCGTCCTGGCGGTCCTGGCCGTTCCGTTCGTCATCGTGGTCGGGCTCCTCGTGGCCTCTGCCCTCGGCGGCGGAATCTGGTCCGGACTCGCCTTGATCGGGGTAGCGACCACGACGGCCGCCGGCCTTGGCCTGGGCTTTACCGCTCGCCGCTTCCTCCTCTTGGTGCTGCCGCTCGTCGTGCTTGGGGCGGTCGAAGGCCTCGTCTGGCTCCGCGATCGCGGCCGCCCTCGGTTGGCTGGAGCCCTCGCGGCGGCCGTTGTGGGCTTAACCGCGGGTGGCGCGGTTCACACCGCAATGGCATCACCGGAGCGGCCGGTGGCGGCGATGGTGCGCCATCTCGCATCGGACTATCGACCGGATGACCTGATCGTCTTCAATGCGCTGTACTCCGCAGTGCCCTTCGACTACCAAGCCCGTCAGTTGGGCTTCCGCTATCGGGGCCGAGGGTTCCCGGTGGATGCCGTGGACTGGTGGCAGGCGCAGCCCTTCAAAGGCTGGGGCGGGCCCGTCATTCACCGCAGCGATCTGGCTCGGTTTGTCTCGGAGTCAGCGGGTGTCCCGGGGCGGACGGTGTGGCTAATTCTGTTTGAAACGAAATACTACGATCCGGGGGATGAGTTGTTAGGCGGACTCCAGCGAGTGGCGCTCAAGACCGAGCAAACCGCCCTTCCCGAAACAGCGTCGAGCGGGTACCGGTTGTTCCGCTTCCAGTTCTGAAGGATCAGGTCGGCCGGGGAACAGCGCCACTGTGGGGTACGTGGTGGGCTCCGGCGAAGGGCAACCGTTGGGTGGGCCTGGGCTTCTGGTACTGCGATGGGGCTCGGGCCTCGATGGCCCTCACCTTGACCAGCCCGGCGATCAAGCCGAGGATCGAGTAGAGGAACGTGGAGTAGGCCTGCGATACGAAGAATCCGGCGATACAATACCCGACCAATGATCCGGCCAGCGCGCGGCCGAGCGCCTGTTCGTCCCGACCCATCGGCGGGCGGTCGGCCGGAGGCCGCCAGGAACAGGCTTGGAACGACCACACCAAGAGCACGAGAAATAGGCCGAGCCCGATGAGGCCGCCCTCCGACCCCATTTGAATGAAACTGTTGTGACTCGCATTCTGAACCCAGCCGCGACCCTCCGCGGCTCGGGCGCGGTTCAAATCGGATTGGCCTTCGGCCACCCCGAAATTGTCGAAACCAACCCCCGCGATCGGATATCTCAGCATGTACCCGAGTCCGCGCTTCCAGATCTCAACCCGGCCGCCCTTTTCCGTCATATTGTAGTCTTCGGAGGGGTTGGCAATCGTCGACATCATCTCCCAATATCGGTCGGTCCCGGCGGCAGCGATCGTAATCAGGCCGATGGCGACTGCGGCGGCTCGTACTCGGACCGGAATCCCCTTGAACCAAAACAACAAGTAGCCGCTGACCCCAATCAATCCTAGAAAGGCTCCCCGCGATCCAGTCCGGACCAACTGAACGACAAACACCACGACGGCAAGGCCGACCAAGAGCCGGATCAGCGGCTTGGCGTTCGTCCGAAGGAAATACACCGCGAGCGGTAAAGTGCAGACGAGCATAAACCCGAAGTCATTCGCGTCGTACACGGTCAAGTGCGATAGACGACCGTCGGCCCCGACGGCGGTCTTCAGAGCGTTGACGCTGTAGATCGCGGCCCCGACCACATGTAGAAACATCAACCGTTCCAGATCGGCCCGTGATCGGATGCTCGCGACTGTGAGTAGGAAATAGAGGACGAGGCTCAAGTAGTCGACTCGAAGGAATTCCAACGCCTTCCCGGGGTAGGCGCCGAGCGGCACCCCGAGCGCCCCGATCACCAAGATCCCGAGCACCAAGCGAGTTGCCTTCAATCCCTCGATCGCTTGCCATCGGTGAAGTCGATTCTGGCTGAACAGCCAGGCGGCAATTCCAAGGCCGAGTGTGACAATCCCCAGGCGGAGAAACGAAACCTGCTTCAAGAAGATCAAATTGAAGCGCCACACGCTGACGAATCCAACCAAGCCGACGGCCAAGCAGAGCATGTCGGCACGCGATGGGCTCCGGACCCTGGCCTTCGCGGCCCCGGTCCGGACAGCGCTGCGGGGCGGTGCAGCGGTCAACCGAGCGATCTCCCCGGCATCGATGAAGTGGGCCATTGACTTGTGAGTGGCGCAGTTGTCATGCCGCAACCTCGCTGTCTTGGTGCTCATTTCGAATCTAGATGTTGTGTTCGTGCAACATGTGTGTCGATACTACTACACTTGAATGGCTTCCCTGTAGGCGAGGTCGAGGGCGCCGCCGATTTTGGTCCAGGAATAGTGCCGTTCGACGAAAGCCCGACCGGCGGCTGCCAATCTGCCGGCGAACGGTCGGTCAGTTTCCAGGCGACGAACCTGACCGACGAACTCCGCCGGGGTTTCGGCCCGAAGATAGTGGACATCCTCGACCAACTCGAGCCCCTCGACAGATAGGCCGGTTGCCACAAGGGGTTTTCGCATCGCCAAAGCGTCTAGGATCTTAAGCCGGGTTCCACCCCCGTCCCGGATTGGGCAAATATAGGTCGCGGCCTCGTCGAGCCAGGGTCGGACGTCATCAACGAAGCCCGGGGCTCTGAGTCTTGAATCGCTGGTCGCCCGAACCAAGGAGGGCGGGGGATTCCGCCCGACGATCGCGGCCGTTCGGTCCGGGTCGTCGGCGACAAGGGTCGGCCAGATCTGGCTGACAAAGAACTCGATCGCGTCGGCGTTGGGGTACCTGTTCATGCCCCCGGCGAAGACCAGGCTTTTCGGGCGCACGGCGATCGCAGGGTTGGACTCGAAGTACTCGGTGTCGACTCCATTCGCGACGACCCGTGTCCGGGCCGTCGGGCTCACGCGTTCCACCCGCTGGGCGTCGAGCTCGGAAACAACCAGGTTGGCTGCGACCGCACTGCAGGTTTGGCGCTCCAACCGGCCCAACTTTCGCTCCTCGCGGGCGAAGTAGTGCCGCTTAAGCCGGTGGGGCTCTCGTTCGGCGCGGCGTCCCATCATCGCTGACTCGACATTATGATGGTTGAGTACGATGGGGACGCCGGGGAGGGCCGCAGTGAACGGCATCAGCCCCACGGTATCAACATGGACGACGTCGATGCGGTTCCGTCTGGCCAGATCCGCGATGTACCGGAACATTGGGCGGCTCCGGAGCGAGTTGACGTCGAACGGCTGGGGATGGAAGTACGAGGCGCCGGCGGTGATCATCCAGCGAAGCCGGGAGTGGTCGGAGGGGTTTGGGAAGGCGACGACGTCCGTCGCGATCAACCGCAGGGCCTCCACGGCCTGATCGACGGCCGCCCTGGTCGGGTGCTTCGCCCGTTGGATCAGGGAAACCAGCGAGACTCGATGGCGGCGGGACGCCTCTCGCAGAAGCGCGAAGGACCGTTGGGACGCGCCGCCCTTTGGCGGATAAGGAAGAAAATGCGACAGCCAGAGGATATGCATACGGAGGGACCACTCTTCCCAGGGTGTCAATGATAAACCCGATCGAAGCGTCGGCAGATCCCGTCACGATTGGGGTCGTAGTTCCGGTTCGCAATGCGCAAGCGACCATACAAAGATGTCTTGATGCGATCTTCCAGGCTACGGGGCTCGGAACCGCCAAGGTGTCGGTGGTTGTTGTCGACAACGGGTCCACCGACCTAACAGTCGACTTCGTCCGTCGGTATGGAACGCGGCTGAGCTTGCTCCGGGACCCCGGGCGGACCGTGGGCGGACTTCGGAACCTCGGCGCGGCCGCGAGTCGGACTCAGTTGTTGGCCTTCGTTGACGCCGACTGCGTCGTGGCCCCCAACTACTTCGAAGTGGCCTGCCGATCACTGGTGGCGAACCGGGCCGCCGCGATTGGATACCCGTACGCCCTTCCGGATGCTCCCGGCTGGATTGAAACCGCCTGGGATCGCCTCCATCGGCCGGCCTCGGCCGGTCCAGCGGCCTGGCTGTACGCGGGGAACTTGGTGATCCGGCGGAAGGCGTTCGAGGCGGTCGGCGGGTTCAACGACACGATCCGGACCGGCGAAGATCCTGAACTCGGCCGCCGGCTCCGGCTCGCTGGTCTGGTTCAGTTTTCCGATCCTGCCCTCGTCGCCGTCCACCTGGGGAATCCCCAGACCCTCCGAGCGTTCTTCCGGCAGCAACGGTGGCATGGGCTCGGCGCCGTTGGAACTGGCGGGAAGCCCTGGACCAACCGGCCCCTCATCATGACCTTCGGTCATGGCATCGCCTCGCTAATGGCTGGACTGTCTGCCACGTCCGGCTTCGGCCTTGGCTTGACCCTTTCCATGCTGGTCGGGTCCCAGTTGATCGTCCCCGCCGCCACCGTGGTCTTTCGAATCCGACAAACGCGTCGCTGGAGCAACCCGTGCTCCGGAGTGTTGCTTTACTGGCTGTACTACTGGGCGCGACTGGCTGCCCTAGGGTTGATTGCCAGCGGCAGGCTGACGCCAAAAAGCGGGCGATGATTTTCGGCGAGGGGGCCGTGCGCCCCGTTCACTTGTGCTGGGTACGAAGCGCCGGGACCTGATGGCCAATCACGGGGGGGGGACCCCCGGGATGGCGAACGGATTTGCGTAGCGGGCGCCGTCGACGAGGTCGTAGGGGCCCCAGTCAATCGACATGACGGTGTTGTAGCCCCCATTGCGATTGACACCCATCTCGTACCGATGGAGCAAGGGCCAGGTGCCGCCGGTTGTCCGTCGGACATCAACGGTCCAAGTTCCCGGCGCGATCTCCCCGCCGACGGTCGACTGACGATAGGCCCAGACTGAAGTGAGCGTATCTCCCGCGGGCAAGTAGCCCATGACGAACTCCCACCACTCGCCATCCCCGGGGATCGTGGGCGCCAAGTTACGTTGAGTGGCACAGTCGAACGTGAGCTCGAACAGCCCGAACGGGATGCCCCGGTCGGAGGGGAACCCCCAGCCCGGGCAACGAGGCGGAGGGCTCCTTAGCACAAACCCGCCGCCGGCGTTCGGTGCGTCGGTTCGGTTGTGGAAGGCAGCCGCTGCAACGACGATCTGCTGGCGCCCGTTCCCAGCGAATCGAAAGAACATCACTTTATACCCGGTCCCCGGCAGCGGGGACCATTCCTTCGAGAAGCGAATGAACTGACGGACCCAGAGCATCGTGGGCGCGTTGTCGATATTGGTGCCGTGGACAGCCGTACATCCCTCGGAGAAGCCTGGCTTATTAAAGGCGGGGTTCCCGTAGAACCGAATCACTTTGCCCCACAGCGGGTTTGGGATCAGGTCCCAAGTTTCCTCCGGCGGGACGTTGCACTGCGCCGGTGATCCCTCGACGCCGAATCCCAGCAACTGGGCAGCGGCCTTGTCGGGAACGTCTTTCCAATCACGCCTGAGCCAGGGCACAAAGCTCGCGGACGGTGGCGGGTCGGCGAGGATCGTCACGGGACTCGTGCCCGCCATGCCGCTCGAGGGCTCCGTCCCGACCACTTCATACTGGCCGGGGTTAATTCCGGCGGAAAAAAGTCCAGACGCCGTGATGGTACCACCGGTCGTGGTCCAAGCGACCGGGGCTGCCTTACTACTCCCGTCGCTGTATCGGATCATGGCGTCAAACTGTGCGTGGCCCCCGGGGGTGACCGTGCTGGACGGCGGGGTAATGGTGACCCCCGTTACCATGGCGACCGGCGGCGGGGGTGGCGGGGGTGGCGGGGGAGCAACCGAGAATTCGGGTGATCCCCCGCAGGCCAAGGCCCCGAGGAGGGCGATGTTCCAACCGGAAACGAGCATCTTGGTCACGCCTGGCAACGAGGGAGGTCTCATAAGTTCCGGAAACTTGATTCGGTTCCTCGGCCTTCGCTAGTTCGGGGCTACGTCACCCCACAGTAAGGGGACGCATACACCGGCTGGCCTTGCACGGGCCGGTGGCCTCTCTACGACTCCACGTTGCGAAAACCGAGCCACCTTGTAGCTGACGGTCCCAAATTGTGCAGAAATCACGGAGATAATTGCCGCACTCGAGCCGATCCCCTGTCGACCGAACAGGGGCTGTCGAAGAACGCGATCGCTACGGGCTAAGTGGACAGGGATCTCGCCGCCCGGCGCCCCAGTCGGGCCCGGCCGCCCGGGCCGCAACGCCTGATCCCTCAAATCGGGGGCTTCGCCGGACCGCTTTACAAACCGATCATCGCCACGCACCTGGCGACCGACCCCGCGCTGAGCGCGGTGCGGCTCTTCGCCGAGTGCCGCGCGGCCGGGGCATCCATACTGTCCTCCACGGGTGACGGTGGGGACTTTCAAATGTCGACAGGTGGGGAATTTGAGATGTCGACTGACATTCACCAAATCGGGGCAGGTTCAAACCGAGTGGCGCCCGAGGTGGAAGCGGCGATCTTGGCATTGGCGTTGGCGGAACCGGCCTGGGGCCAGCTGCGGGTTGCGAATGACCTGGCGAAACGGGGGGTGAGGATTTCGCCAGCCGGGGTCCGGTGCGTCTGGGCGGGGCACGATCTCAAGACGATGGCGCACCGGTGAAGGCGTTTGAGACGAAGACTGCGCAGGAAAGGCCTGGTGTTGATGGAGGCGCAACTCGCCGCGCTCGAACACGCCTCGATTGAAAGGTCGCATTCCCTATCCCGATCCGGCGACGATCAATGCCGATGTGAAAGATTCGTTCGGACGGACGGGAAACGGTATCCGCCGGTGGATTCATCGTGCGCTCCGATGAAGTCCGAGGCGCAGCGAGTCAATCCGGCGTGGCCCAGTTCGCTATTTGATGCGTTCTTGACAGTGACCTGACACCCAAAGCGGGTCCAATCATTATGTCAGGTTCGCCGGGGAAAGGGGTGATCCTGCCTGTGCCTTCAGGGTCGTGAGAAACTCCGCGGGGGTGCGATCCCCGAGACTACTGTGCGGCCGGACTTCGTTGTAGTCGACGCGCCAGGCTTCGATCGTCGCCCGCGCGTCGGGCAGCGAGACGAACCAGCTCTCGTTCAAAACTCGTCCCGCAGGCGCCCGTTGAAGCTTTCGGCAATGGCGTTCTGGACCGGTTTGCCGGGCTCGATGAAGTGCAGCCGGACGCCGCGCCGGTGCGCCCAGATGTCGAGGGCCTCGCTGGTAAACTCGGGGCCGTTGTCGCACACCAGATGGTCGGGCAGCCCGCGGACCTGCCCCAGACGCTCGAGGACCCGGACGACCCGCTCGCCCGACAGGGCGTGATCGACCTCGATGGCCGGGCACTCGCGGGTGAAATCATCGACGAAGGTCAGCGCCCGAAACCGCCGCCCATCGGCCAGCGCGTCGCTCACGAAATCCATGCTCCATCGGACCTGCGGGGCCGCCGCCGGCGTGAGCGGCTGCCGGACGACCGCCACCCGCTTCCGCCGGCGCCGCCGCACCGCCAGGCCCAGTTCGCGGTACAGACGGTAGACGAGCTTCCGGTTGACCCGCTCGCCTTCGCGGCGCAGCAGCCGATACAGCCGGCGATAGCCCCAGCGCGGGCGGAGCAGGGCGAGCGTGGCCAAGCGCTCCCGCAGCGCCGTGCGCGCCGGCCGCCGCGACCGGTAGGGCTGGCTGGTCCGGGCAAAGCCCGAATAGCGGCAGACCCGCCGGTCGCTCAGGCCGGCGGTCGTACAGGCGTAGGTGACCGCCGTCCGCCGCTGCTCGGCCGTCACCACTGTTTTCCCAGCAGGTCTTTGATGACCTGGATGTTGAGCGCTTGGTCGGCCACCAGCCGCTTGAGCTGGCGGTTCTCGTCCTCCAGCGCCCGGAGACGTTTGGCCTCGCTGACCTGGAGTCCCCCGTACTTCTTCCGCCACCGGTGGAACGTGGTCTCCGTGATCGCGTGGCGTCGGGTGACCTCGGTGATCTTCGCGCCGGCCTCCACTTCGTGGAGCACGGCCACAATCTGGGCTTCGGTAAATCGACTCTTCCGCATCGGTCCTCCGGAGGAGAACCGACATAATATCCGGATCAGCTTTCGGGTGTCAGGTCAACAGGCGCCCGCTCCATCAGTGGCCATAACGAAGGATGACTATTACGTTGAAGGCATCCCATAAGTGAGTTCCGTCGGTTGGCGCCGCCGAGGGTTGGTGGCGCCTGCAATTCGGACGAAAGCAGGCTGTGCGACGCCTCGAGCGAACCTGTCGCTGTTGGATGCCACCCTCGGCGATTGCCGGGTGATGTTTGCGTCTCGATCGGCAGATTCGATGGTGCTGATGTGATGCCAAGCCACCACGTCCACGCTGCCCAGGTTCGCATGACTGAATCGCCCCGGGATTGCCGGAGACTCCATTCCATGAGAGGTTGGAGTCATGCCACGATCATCGCGGTATTCGCCGGAGGTGCAGGAACGGGCAGTGCGGTTGGTGCGAGAGCAGGCCGGAGCCCATGGGTCGCAATGGGCCGCGATCAGCTCGATCGCCGGAAAGTTGGGGTGTACCGCGGAAACGTTGCGTCGGTGGGTGCGCCAGGCGGAGCGTGATGCCGGCCAGCGCTCGGGCCTGACGACCGACGAGCGCACCCGCGTGACGGCGTTGGAGCGCGAGAACCGCGAGCTGCGCCGGACGAATGACATCCTCCGCAAGGCGTCGGCCTATTTTGCCCAGGCGGAGCTCGACCGCCGCGGGACGTGAAGGTGGCGTTCATCGACGCCCACCGCACGACGTATGGAGTCGAGCCGATCTGTGCAGTGGTGCGGATCGCTCCGTCGACGTACTACGAGGCGAAGGCGCGCCAGGCGGATCCGACGCGTCGGCCGGCGCGGGCGCAGCGCGAGGCGCGACTGACCCCCGAGATCGATCGGGTGTGGCGCGCCAATCGCCGGGTCTACGGGGCGAAGAAGGTCTGGAAACAGTTGGCGCGTGAGGGGATCCCCGTGGCCCGCTGCACCGTGGCGCGGCTGATGAAGGCGCTCGGGCTGCACGGGGTGGTGCGAGGGCGTCGGGTCCGGACGACGATCCCGGCGGTGGCCGCCGAACGTCCGCGAGATTTGGTCGACCGCCAGTTCGTCGCGACGCGGCCGAACGAACTCTGGGCGTCGGATCTGACGTACGTCGTGACCTGGCGGGGCTTCGTGTACGTGGCGTTCGTGATCGATGTGTTCGCGCGCCGGATTGTCGGCTGGCGAGCGACGGCCTCGCTCCGCAGTGACCTGGCGCTCGACGCCCTGGAGCAGGCGCTCCATGACCGCGACACGGACGGGCCGTTGATTCATCATAGCGACCGCGGGGTCCAAAATTTATCGATTCGGTACACCGAGCGGCTGGCCGAGGCCGGCATCGAGCCCTCCGTCGGCAGCCGGGGTGATTCGTACGACAACGCGCTGGCGGAGACGGTGATCGGCCTGTTCAAGACCGAAGTGATCCATCGCGACGGGCCGTGGCGTGGGCTGGAGGACGTCGAGTTTGCGACCCTCGAGTGGGTCAGTTGGTTCAACATGGCCCGCCTGCTGGAGCCGCTGGGGTATCTTCCGCCCGCGGAGTTTGAATCGCAGTTTCACCGCACCCGCGAGGCGAACGCCCTGGCGGGGGCACTCACAGAACGAGCTCTCCGGAAAACCCGGGGCGATTCAGACAGTCTATTATCCAAGGTGGCCTTCGATGCTTTCTAAGATTTTCCGGCGCGCCAGGCTGGAAGCCAAGGCGCTCACCAGGCGGCCGTTCGCCACGCTTCTCAACCCGTTTAATGGCCCTGAGAGGCCGAGCATTTTGCATTGTTGTTATCATAAAGTCGGCACCGTGTGGTTTGCCAGGGTGCTGCGAGAAGTCGCAGCTGAATTCGGCATGTCGTTCGGCACGGGCAACGACTACTCCAGTATAAGCAGATTCGAGACCAGACAGGATCATGGAGTCTTCGTTGACATTGGTAGCCATGTCAAACTTGGGCTTCTAAAAAGCTATGTTGGGTCACACATGATCCGGGACCCTCGAGACGTGGTGGTATCTGGTTACTTCTACCACTTGTGGACCGAGGAGCCATGGGCGAACCTTCCGATGGCTGAGTACCGTGGCATGTCGTATCGCGAGTATCTCAACAGCTTGGATGAGGAGCAGGGGATACACGCTGAGATACGGCGGGTGTCGTTTTGGGTGTCTCACATGCAGGCGTGGGACTTCAGTAATCCCAGGATGTTTGAAATCCGGTACGAGGACATCCGGAAGGATGAAGATTTGGTGTTTCGAAGGATGTTCTCGCACTACGGTTTTTCCGATCGTGCGGTGGAACGCTGCTCCCAGATCGCGCAGAAATATACTTTTGCTCGATTGGCCGAAGGCACTGGATCACATCTACGCTCAGGTCGAATTGGGGAATGGCATGAGCGGTTCAGTCAGGCCCATAAAGAGGCTTTCAAGGCTTGCTATCCGGGCGCGGTTGTGAAGCTTGGCTACGAAACCGACGACAACTGGTAGTGAACCTCAAGCCAGTGACTTGCGGGATTCAACATCATGGATGAGTTCGCCGGCGGTGCACGCCGCTTGGCCACTTATCGGCGGACGTGGGCGCGGGAGTGGAATGCGGGCGTCGTCTCGCTGGACGATGCGGGCGCGGATGTGACCCCATTACGGCATTTTTCGCCGCCCAATGGCCGCGTTTGCGCACGACGAACGTGATCGCGCGGCTCTTCTGTGAATTCAAGCGGCTGACGTTGACGCAGGACGCGTGTCCGACCCGTAAGGCGATGCCGTCCTGTTGCGGGGAACGCTCGCGGCGGGCGAGATTCGGCTGCGGAAACTGCACCGCCTATCGGGTGATGAGGGACACGCCGCTACCGCGCGCAGCGTAACTCGGGGGCCCGCCAGCATGCCCCGATCGGGTTTCTACAGCTTGCCGGCCACGACCATAAGTATTGGAGCGTGTCGATTGGGACTGCGGTTTGCGATTAAGCGTCTGGCAGAGTTCGGCCTTCCCGTTAGGCTGCTCGCTCCAGTGCTGGGGATGACTCGGCGTGGGCAAGTACTCATTCTAGCCTACCATAATGTGCGCCCCGATGGCGTACCGCCGGTCGGCGACCGTTCACTTCATCTGGAGTTGAGTCTTTTTCGTGATCACCTCGACCTCTTGTGTGAGGCCTTTAATGTCGTGTCGCTCGAGGAGGTCTTTCGACCGGCCCGCGACCGGCGCCCATTGGCTGCGATCACCTTTGATGATGCATATGCAGGGGCCGTCGCGCTCGGGATACCTGAGCTAGTCGCGCGGGGCCTGCCGGCGACGGTATTCGTCACGCCGGCATTCCTCGGCGGCCGCTCGTTCTGGTGGGACGCGCTGGCCGGACCGGCCGGACTGGCAGCCGAGGTTCGAAGATTGGCGCTGGAGGAACTGGGTGGCGACGATGCCGCTATTCGCGCCTGGGCGGCGACTGCGGGGCAAGAGCTGACCGTGGCGCCGGCCGACTGCCTCGGGGCAGCCGAGGAGGATCTCGAGCGGGCCGCGGCGAGCCCGGGCATCGTACTCGGATCGCATACCTGGTCGCACTGTAACTTGGCGCGACTCGGTGAAACCACATTGATGGAGGAACTCGAGAGGCCGCTGGCCTGGCTCAGGGAGCGTTTCGAGCAGGTCATCCCGTGGCTGTCGTATCCCTATGGCCGGTGGTCGCCTGGGGTGGCTCAGGCGGCGGAGCGGGCCGGTTACCGCGCTGCGCTCAGGGTGAACGG